>DUPL01000103.1 GCA_012838385.1 Clostridiaceae bacterium | reverse complement strand
TAATTATCTTTATGCAGTCAAACAATGTACAAAACATACCTTTAGTTGAAAGTAATAGACATATTGTAATTGAAAAAGGTATCTCGGTTACCACTGCGTCCACCTTTTTGCCACCCAAATCAACTTTTCTTGCATCGCAAGCAAAGTGCTTGTCCGCATACATAGAAAGCCCAGGTTCCAACAACCTGTCAATATCAGCACTAATTACATACAAAGAAGGATTTATGAGTTTTGCGGCGTGTAAAATTCCTCCGCCTCCTGCAAAAGGATCCATGAGAGTCTGTATTGTATAAGGTTTTACCAGGTTTACCATCATTTTTGCATCCTCAAGGGGAAGACCCCTTCTCCCGGCTTCGCTTCCATCTCCTCTGTATCCCTTAACATGCTTTACAGTACCATCCTCCTGATAAATTGCAAACATTCTGTTGTTGACAGACTGTTTCTGATACTGTTTTTTGCATTCAGTGTAGAAAGGAATTACATTGAAACGCCGCCCCTTCCAAAAGTATTCATTCACACTTTTAATTTCGTTTGTGGCACCTGGCATTTCCAATGTGAAATCCAATTTATAAAATTGATCGCAATATCCTACAGTTTTTAATATATCAGTCAATTCATCGTTCATGCCCTTTGGAACAAAAAACGAAACAAGTCCCCTGACATCCCCTAGCGGTCCGTTAAAGACAAATATTCCGCCAACCTGGCCTAAAACAGTGGACAATTCAAAAACCGCCAGCCTCTTTGCCTTGTTCCTGGACTTCCTTATCCTGCACACCAAAAGATCATACTTTTCCACATACTCATCAATATTGCATTTTGATACCTTGACATACTTCAATTAAATCCCCCAATATTCAAAAAATCGACCAACGCACCAAAGAATCAACCGCACTACCCTTTGTTTTTCCTTGAAGTCATTAGAAGTATGATAACAATGCCTCCAATTAACAACACTGAAAGTACAACAAGTATTATAGGTAATATACTGACAGTTGAGGAGGCACCTGTCTGGTCCTCCACCTTGGTAGTGGGTGTAGTGGAGGGAGAAGTTTCAGTCGCAGGCGCTTCAGTCTTCTCTTGTGTTGGAGCCGGAGTTACATCATAATTCAGTGCAACCTTCACATTGTCCACTTTGAAGGCGTTTGCCCTGTTTCCAAATCCAAACAGACCACTTACAGGAACAACGGCGCCTTCCACCTTGACAACTTCATTTCCAGATGCATCCTTAATAGAAATTGTTCTGTAGCAATCTTCGGATACTATTTCCTCTCCTCTTCTGCTTTCATTCCAATAGTTTGGACCAAGCTCAACAACAACATTATCCACATCAGTCATGGCAATTTCGCAAATTAATGTGTCATCCGCATAGAAAAACACCTTATCCTTTTCATCGACAATCTTCACACTGACAAAATCATCGAAAGTCTTGCCTTCAGGTAGTTCAAAAAACGCAGATATTGAATACACTCCAAAGTCCCTCTTTGAAGCATCGTCCACCTCACCAACAGCACCGTAGCCCTCTGGTGCATTTACAGGACCAGCAGTGCCACCTGATTTGTTTGTATGTACGCCAACTTCGACGTAATTCTCATAGCAGTAAAAGTTTATGCCTGAAACCCCAAGGAAAGCAAAAGCTTCCTGGTCCTGGCCATTATCCGGCTCAAACACAAAATCTTTTGAGGTCTCAGCTACACGAATTGCTATGAATGATCTGTATGCATTTTTGGGACGGTCGGTAGTACCGTTTGTTGCAAAATCCACATAAAGAGTGTAATCTTCCAGCAAATCATAATAGAATGCACTGGCACCTTCAGTCCATTTGCCATGGTAATAACCATTTTCCCCATCAAACTCATAGTTGTTCTCATTTGCATTGTACATGCCAAAGTATGTAAAAAATTCTGTTTGGGAAAACGTTCCCGCATTTAGATCATCTTCTAGCAAAACAGTTTCTGCAGATACAGTTATCTGTAAAAAGATAATCACCAGTAGAAAAAGCACCAACCTTTTCATAACCGAACCCTCCTGAATTTGTCCATATACTTCCACTAATTATCATACCCTGATTCTAATTATCTTTATGCAGTCAAACAATGTACAAAACATACCTTTAGTTGAAAGTAATAGACATATTGTAATAAAAAGACTGTGATAAAAATCACAGTCCGTCACTCACCTATCATCACTACAAAAGCAATCGCATTTTCGCTTGTATGGGAAATGGATATGTCAGAAGAAAATATATTCAAAGAATTGTAAAGTTCCATAGCTTTTCCACGGAGTATAAGGTTTGGTTTTCCCCTTTCACCATTAACAACCTCCACATCCAGCAAACCCACATCACTTCCAATACCGGTACCCAAAGCCTTGGAGACAGCTTCCTTAACTGCAAATCTTGCAGCATAGCTTTCATACATATGTGCCCTTTTTGAATTGCAGTAATCCTGTTCCTTTTTTGTATACACTTTATCCAAAAAAGACTCTTTCGAGGTCATAATTGCATTCTTTATTCTACTTACTTGCACTATATCCGTGCCCGTATAGACCTTCATTTACTTAATCACATCCCTATCATATATCTCCGCATTTTTCAGCAATAAGCAAATCAGCTCTTGCCTGCGCTTTAGTCCATCTTGATTTATGGTCAATCTGCCTGATTCTGTACTCTGTACTGTCTCTCCTAAGCTGCTCTGTTGCCATTACTCTTGCACATCTTTCGTTTACCAGCCTTCTCAACCTGTCCATGCTCTCCTGCATTTCGGAGCTGCCAAATCCATTTGCCGCTCCGTATGTATTGTCTAGAGCAATGATATTTTCTCTCATGCGAGCCAGTTGCGTCTGCGACCTTATGTTCTGCAGCTCTCTCAACTTGCTTTTCATCTCTGCCTCAAAGTGCTTGAAGTGGTCCCGAACTCTTAACGCTTCCTGAACTGCCCTTTCATGGAGTTCCTTCTTCTCAAGATACTGCTCCGTATACTCCTCCTCTTGAATCAGCAGCTCCGCCAGAAGTATTCTGTCTTTTTCAAGAGTCGCCACCTCAATTCTGTCCTGCACATCCCTCAGTCGTTTTTCCGCCTCTCTCATGTCAAGCCGGACCATTTCCGCCCAGGTTTGTATTTCTATCAATTGTTTCTCCGCTGCCTTCCGGCTTTTTTGGATACGCATTTCCGCATCTGCTATAAGCAATTCCGGGTTATTTTTCTCTATTTTTCCAGTCATTACTCCAAAAAAACCTCCGAACAAACTCTTCAGTCTGCTGAACAAACCCACTTGGACTACCCCCAATTATATCACATTATTATTATATATTCTATTATCGCCCCTTTTCATTTATACCGGCCAAAAAGACAAAAAAGAACCTATACTAAACATATAGGTTCCAATTTTTTAAACTGTAAGGACACCGTTTTCATTTTCAAGAAGTATAAGGACTTCAACCTCACTTCCATCCTCCGCATCTATATATACAAGGAAGTTTCTATCGTCCTTGTTGCATTTAAACTCGTAAACAAAATGCTCGCCACCAAAGTCGTTAGGAATTACCGCCTTATTCACATCCTCAATTGTCAGTAAAGGACTTACTTTTTCTTGCGCTTCTTCGGCTGTAATCTTTGGAGTCGGAGTTTTCCTGTCATGATGGCTAGTGATGTAGGCATGGCTTTCAAGACCAATTACCTCTCCTGTGTCCAAAGCAACTTTCACCTTCATCATGTCTGGATAGTAGCGAACTCCTTCCTTTACATAAACATAGTTGATCGTAGCTACGTTGTCTTCAATTATATGATAGGAAGGTTCCATGTCCACAACTCCAAGTCGTGCCAAAAAATCCTTCCCTATTTGCGTTGCCTGTTCAGCACTCAGGTTTGGTTCACCAATATCCCTATACAGCAGATAGTAGTAAACCATACCGCCAACTTCTGTCAGGTCAACATACGCAACATGAATGTCTTCTTCCTCAAAACTTACAGTGTAGCTGTATGTTTTGATATTTGCGTTCCTGTTGTTCTCTGCAATGTTGACAGTAGGCTTCCTGTCACTGAAATATTTGTAGATTTTATCCGCTCCCTGTTCCTTCGTTATATTGTCGCCTTTCAAACCTTTTGGTTTGATATCCGACATGTGGGTTGAGAAAGGACCATCGTAAATGAGCGCAGGGTAGTTTTCAAAGGGTTTGGTCAGCTTGCTCAAGGATTCATACTTTTCCAACACTGTATCATCTGAAAAAACTTTCTCAGAATCCTTTTGAATATCCCGCCAGTTGTACCTTTGGGATGTAAAATCAGAATATACTTCGAAAAGACCTGAGTTAAGCTCCGTTGCATAACCATAGAGCTGCGTCAGGGTTTTGTAATCATCATCAGTTATTTTTTCTCCTCTTATTGCTCCATTGTTCCACGAATAGGATATGTCACCTATTTGAACCAGAAAATTCTGTACTTTTGACATCATGTTGTGATTCATTGGAAGCATGCTCAGACATGCAGCCGCCTGTGTGGCACTGTTCCAGGCATTCTCCAAAAGCTGGGCACGCTTTTGCGGAGTGCCTGTTGCCAATGCTTTGAGCAGGTATTCTTCCACATTGTTTGTATGCTCTACAAGGTCGGTAAAGGCACGGTTGTACTGGTTTTCGAGTGCAATTTCATAGTCTTGGGCCATTTTGTTGTAATAGACGCCATATACTGTAAGCCCTACTAGCATTAAGAAAACCATTGTTGACGCTACAAAGTTTCTTGCCTTCATATTCTCCTCCAATTCCGCTTCTTAAGCTTTGTTTTACCTAAACTTGATTCAATTGTATTTTTAACTAAAACTTGCATTTTATCCTTAAAAAAATTGGAAGGAAAGAATTCTATAAAAACATAAACTGCATATACATACATTGAATTCAATGAATTTATCAAATTATAAAGAGGGATAAAAAATGATTGCAATTTTAAAAAACAACGCCTTCAGGATAGTGGATAGAATAAGGGAAATGGATAGAGAGAAAAAAGAAAAGAAGCGTATTGAGATGGAGTATGCACTCCTTCAAGAAGAACTATACAAGACGAATGTTCAGATACGTTCTGCGTACAATAATTTTAACAACACTACTGACAAGGATTGCATCTCCTACTATCTATTTCTCATAAAAGCGCTTGAATCAAGATATGCACTTCTTCTGAAACGGGCAAAAGATATCGATTATGCATAATCTTGAAACAGCATACAATAGGTTGTATAATTGAAAGAGATAAAGTATATGAAAAATGTCAGGAGTATTGTATGGGCAACATAGTCGTAAAATCAAAAGCAAAAGTAAATCTTTCACTGGACATACTTGGATTAAGAGATGATGGCTATCACGAAGTGTTAATGATAGTGCAAACAATTCCTCTTTACGATATGATAACCATAACAACAGAAAAGTCGATAGCCCCATCTATCGAACTTACATGCAACAAGAAAACACTTCCTACAGATTCAAGAAATCTGGCTTACAAAGCCGCAAAAATGCTGATGGACAAGGCAGGAATCAACGATAGAATCAAGATTAGTATAAAAAAAAGAATACCCGTCGGAGGAGGTCTAGGTGGAGGCAGCTCAAATGCCGCTTCAGTCCTAAATGGCCTTAACACATTGTACAAGTTGGGCATACCAACGGAAGAGCTGGCTGAAATGTCAAAAACATTGGGTTCCGATGTCCCCGCTCTTGTATATGGAGGTTGCGTTCTTGCAAAAGGCACAGGTACGGATGTCTCCCCTCTCCCTTCTCTTAAAAAAGGCTATATGCTTCTTGTTAATCCGGGTGTTTTTGTATCAACTGAAAAAGTGTATCACAAGTACGACACCATGCATATTCCAAAAGATGCACACCCTGACACAAATCAGCTCATAAAGTTCTTAATACAGGGGGATCTTCATGCTTTTGCTAAAAACATGAAGAATGTTCTTGAATATCCTGTCCTGGAAAGCAAGTCAAAAATTAGGAATCTGAAACAGGAAATGATGCAGACCGGTGCACTTGGCACCATGATGACCGGTTCAGGCTCATCCATCTTTTCACTGTTTGATGATATTAAAAAGGCTTACGCAGCCCTGGAACACTTTAGAAAACAACATTACTTTGCCGTCTTGATAAATTTATAGAGCTTACTCCGGTAAAATTACAACACAATGATTACGGGAGAGAGTATGACAATTATTAGAATAAACAGTAACTTCTTTAACCATTTTTTCTTTCACTACTCGACCCTCCTTCCAAATATTGCATTATAATACAAAGCAATGATATTTCAATAATATTTATACCTAAGGGACCGAATAACATTTGACCACAAGATCCGAGGTGCAGATTATACCACTTGTATCATAACAAGCGGCATCTAGAATTACTTTTCTTTATTGTTAATTATGATATAATTTTTTTCATTAAAGCTTATAAATCGGAGATGATTTGAAAATGACAAAACCCTATTGCTTTGAAAGATATATTAAAACAGAAACATGCATACCAAAAAGTATCAAAAAAGTTTCCGAACCACGTATTTATATTACGGTTAATGAAGCCATTGAAGATTTCTCCGCTTTCAAGTCAATTATCTTATATGCTTATTCTGGAAGACAGTATTGGGAAAGCCCCTCACTAACATTTAATGATCTTTTTTCTTCCATTGACAAGAAGCTGCATAATATGGATTCAGCTAAAATTTCGATACCTGAACTCTGCGATTGGTATCATACATGCCTAAAAGGAATGAAAATCGTAGATAATCACTTGACTATCTATACCTTGTATAATGGTATCTTTAGATTTGGTGCTGAATATGCTGCATATTTTACCGACGTTACCGTTGAAAAAGATTTTAACTCATACCGTGTTATACAGAGTAATGACAAACAAATAAATGTCGGCAGTATAATTGATGTAAATAAGGATAATCTATTCAAAACTTTATCTCCTTCTGATAAAGAATATTATCTTGTAGGAATACGCAGTTGGACTCCGGTGGAAACTATTTCTGTAGAATGTAACGGCAAAGAAATCCAGTTGCCATTACATAAATGTCGTGCCTCGGCCAATAAATTTACAGGTAGACGAAACCACTTCATTCATAGTGACGTTGATGGTATCTGTGTAGTTACATCCAACACATTCGAACTTAACGAGAATTATACATTTGATATGGCAAAAACGTTAGGAAAGAATTTACAAAGCAAAAAAGCATTAATATGGAATCTATCAGACAATAGTGGAGGAACATCTGATTATGCAGATTATTTCATCAGAGGTCTTAATGGTTACTCAGAGTGTAATACTAATGTCGCCATTTTACATTCCAATTATACTGATGCATCGTATAATAACACACCATATTATAAATGGGATTACATTATTGATGAGGGTTACGATTATTCGAAATCCATGTACAAAGGTTTTCTATATGTTATTATGAATAGTCGGACAGCTTCTTCTGGAGAAACGGCAATAGGATATGCAAAAAGTGTAGAAAAATGTTTGACATTCGGAGAAAACTCCTACGGTTGTGGGGTGTTTGGCGAATTAAAATATTATCAATTACCTTATAGTAAAACTACAATGGCCGTACCAAGCAAAATATTTTTAGGTGATTTTGAAGAAGGTAAGGGATATACACCGGATTACTGGGTTGATAGCATTGATGTTCTGAGCGAAGTTCTAAAATGGCTTAAGTATAAATAAAATACTAATTTAAAAGGGGGTGTGTTGTGCATCTTTTTGACTACGGTGTGCATTGTATATTAAAATGGATCACCTTTCCCAAATAAAATGAATACTGAACGGTTTAATGCCTATTGAGGTTCTCAGTAGGCATCTTTAAAATCAAAGGCTGTATAACTTCACGGCTTTCCCTCATCCAAACTTCAGTGCAAAACGCTGCTTCATTTCCTCGGTGGCGGTTACCGTGTATGTCATGGTTATAATACTTCCCCGACCGCTTCTTTCTGCTGCATATTCAGATGTGCTATAAATTTATTTGAAAACTCTTCCTGTGTCATCTTATCAATTCCTTATATTTTTTCAGTTTATATTAACACATGCTTTTATTATATGTACATTACCCATCTTAACTTATATATATATAGTTACGCAAAAACAGCCTCTCATCCTCTATGAATGAGACGATAGGCTGTGATTTGCATTCAAACTATTTTATTACTAACATTATACAAAATTATACAAATAGGTAGTTTTTCTTGATGGATGCCTCAATTGACATTTGACAGTATTGGAGGTATTATAATCTTAATTATTGATTGGGAGGCTTAGTATGAGATATGAAATAGACCATGATATACATATACACTCTCATCTCTCATTGTGTTCCAATGACCCAATGCAGACAAAAGAGAATATTCTTGCGTATGCAATAAGGAATAATCTGAAATACATTTGTTTGACCGATCATTTTTGGGATGAAAATATACCCAGAGCTAATGAGTTTTATGAGCCGCAGAATTTTGAGCATATTAAAAAGGCTCTTCCTTTGCCTGAAAGTGATTCAGTTAAATTCTATTTTGGCTGTGAAACAGAGATGGATAAGAACTACAGACTTGGCATATCGGAAGAAAGGTTTGACTCTTTCGACTTTGTTATCATCCCAACTACCCATCTGCACATGATGTCCTTCACAATAGACGAAAAGGATACATCACTTGAAAGGCGCGCAGACCTTTATGTTGCCAGGCTTGACAAACTCCTTGATATGGATATACCTTTCCACAAGATTGGAATTGCCCATCTGACCTGTCCCTTAATGGCCCCAAACAACAAGGACGATCACTTGAAGGTATTGGACCTCATACCAGACAAAGTCTTTAAAGAACTGTTTTCAAAAATTGCTAAAAAGAAAGCAGGTTTTGAGCTAAACTTCTCCTTTTTTCAATATGAAGGAGAATCCTTGGAGAGAGTGCTTAGACCATACAGGATAGCCAAGGAATGTAATTGTAAGTTCTATCTGGGCAGTGATGCCCACCATCCACAAGGTTTTGATTATGCAATAAAGAACTTCAGTGCTATTATTGATGCACTGGATCTTAAGGAATCTGACAAGTTCAAGATAAAAAATTGAGCAAACCCGCAAGAGTTTGCTCAAAGATATCTTTAAGGAAGTATAGTTATTACAGGGCGTCTGTCAGAAGGACAGCTGACGTCAAACATGTTTTTGACACCCATGATCTTGACATTGTCGAGAAACATTTCCTTGAGCTCTGCTCCTCTTTGAAGGATTTCATTCGGCTGATAGGTAAGGAAAATGTCTGAGTTCTCAATAATGCAGTTCCTGAAAGTTATATCATGATATGGCTCTTCAGAGGGAAAAACCTCACTGGCAAAGTGCAGCCATATTCTTACCATGTTGTGTCTTCCCGCTTCTCTTGGAAGGGTGTTGTCCTTCCTTCTGACCGCCTCTGTGTAACGGTTCTGGACAACAGTCATTCTATGAGGATAACTGCCAGGTCCCCAGATATGGCAGTTCTCTACAAGGATATGACTTCCACCCATTCTGAAAGCATCACAGGAGGTGTTCATATTACAGTTCCTTACAACCAGTCCTTCCACATTAATTCCACCAATACAGTCGTCACCCGTATGTATGATGCAGTCTTCAATCAATGTATTTCTGCAGAAATGGAGATGGAATCCGTCGCTTCCTCCATAGCATTTAAGACCTCTTGCAGTTACATTTGTACAGTTGTCTATCTGGTGTGCGAAATTGCCAAAGTGCTGTATGGTATAACCTTCCAGAAGCAAATTGTTCACGTTGGTAATAAATATGCCGTGAGGTCCCCTGTAGCCTTCTTCCCCATTAGGATCCGCACAGTCATCACCATCTATCACAGAATCAGGTTCTCCAATTATTGATATGTTTTTTCCTCCATAAACGGATATGATTGCCCTTCTGTACTCTTCCCAAGGCTTGTCGTTATAATAGTTTGGGATAAGTTCCATGTCCGTACGCAGTTCCACACCTTCCGGCACTTCAAACACTGGATAATCCTCGCATATGTCCGAGCCCAGGAGATATACCCCGGATTCAAGAAGGAGTGTCGTATCCGACCACATACGAAGACCTCCAGTACGATATTTGCCTGATGGTATAACTACAGTGCCCCCCTCATCCTTACACATGTCAAAAACTCTTTGCAATGCTTCGGTTTGCAATTCTTCCTTGCCTGGAACCACTCCATAATCGGTAACTTTGAAAACTCGTGTGCTCATTCAAATACCCCCATGTTAATACATTTGCTTTTGCGCATAATATTACCAAATGATATGCATTCTGTCTATTGAAGAAGATTTCTTGCCAATCTTTCAGGAAGAGGAGATGGTTCAGGAATAAGAATATAAAAACACCAAACGCATCTTATCAATAAACTTTGTTTTACCATTGCTTGTTGTTGCTACCACTGGCACCTTAAGCCCAAGGTCTACGCCATTACGTTTTTGCCCATTGATTTGTTTTTCATTTACTTCTATGTCAACCCGTGTTATCTATTCAAATTCAATATCCCGCTCATTGCTTTTTATCTGCCACTACCAGAAACCTATGACATGTAAAATCTATATATCCATCCTTTTGTATTATTCTATCAATATCTTTAAGTTTTTCCAGATATCTTTTAATTGTAAAATTCGGAACTTGCCAGGGTATGGCTTTTAAATAGAACACAATTGCACCAACATCATAAAACCTGGTTTTCACAAATTCCTCTTTTTCCAAAGTTACATTAAACCCATTTTCCTTCAATCTGGCAACAGCAGCAATCAAATTCCATCCCACATACTCGGACAAAGGCACACCTAACAGCTCATTGATTTCCTTGTCATTAAGGCCACCGACCTGCTGTGTAACAAATACCCCGCCCTTTTTAAGTACTCTATGTACCTCTTTTTCAGAATACGATTCATGCCTGTTTATAACCAAATCAAAAAAATAATTATCAAATGGAAGATTCTCATCACTATCCACTTTATAGACTTTAACGCCCAAGGGCTCGAGCCTCTTTCGTGCTATTGGTATGTTTGGTTCATAACCTTCAGTAGCACAGACAATTTTGGGCAGCGGGGCAAGGGATGAAAGAAATTCTCCTCCACCAGTACCCATGTCCAATAACGAAGAACAGCGGTTCATCCTTTTCTCTACCTAATGCCAGTAGTTCCACGAAAGCGGAAACTCCTGCATTCTGTTTGTTGATTCAAGATACGAAAAATCCCATCCTTCAAAGTGTTTTTTCTCTTCTTCAATTAACAAATCAAAAAAATCCCTGTCCTTTTTTCTATTAACCAAAAACTCTTCCTTTGTCATTTCATAATCAACAGCCGTTCTATATTTGCCGGTCTGGTCTTTCCAGCAATTCTCCCTTGTACCTACTCTTCTTGCTCCGATTTTCCTCTCATAGACATGCTGTGCCCTTGTATTTTCAATCATTGTATCCCATACAATTCTATCTACAAAATTGAAAAGATGTTCAAACAGCAATAGAATGATTTTAGTGCCATATCCTTTGTTCTGATAGTCAAAATCACATATCTTCCACCCGGGATATGCAGTATTATCCTCAATTCTGTAACTTAGCTCGCCAACAGCCTTACCATCAATCTCAATGATGCAAAGCTGCCCTGATTCATCTTTTCTGCTCTTTATGTTCTTTATGGTTTCCTCAAGAGACTCTCCCACTCCATAGGGAAATCCTGCGTGTTCCATGGCACGCCCGTCATTCCACCACTGGTTCAGAAGAATTGCATCTTCAACTGTAGCACTTCTTACAACAATATTGTCTTTTGTCAGCCTCATAACTACCCTCTTTTACTTATGATACGGTTCGTTGTTATTTATCTTCATCGCCCTGTATATCTGCTCAAGAATGATAAGCCTTGCCATCTGGTGGGTAAATGTCATTTTTGACAGGCAAAGAAGCATATCGGCCTGCTTTCGCACTTCATCCGATATTCCTTCAGATCCACCAATAACGAATGAAAAACGAGAGTAGCCGTTAATTTGTGCTTTTTCAAACACTTGAGCAAACTCCACTGAATCTATCTCTTTACCGTATAGATCAAGGACGATAACATAAGAACCCTTTGGTATTCTGTTTAAAAGATTTTCTCCTTCTTTTTCAACAGAAGTCTCCTCATTGACCTCGACAATCTCAACTTTACCGTATCTTCCAAGCCTTTTTACATAATCATTTATTGCCTGGGTCATGTACTTTTCCTTAATTTTGCCTACCGCTACTATGCTTATTGTCATTTTCCCATCCTTTGAAATATATTTTTATCTCTGTACCTTTTCGTGGTTCACTCTCAAACTCAATTGTTGCATCAAGTCTCTTTGCTGCATGCTTTACAATCGCAAGACCAAGACCTGTCCCACCTGTTTCCTTGGACCTGCTCTTGTCCACTCTGAAAAACCTTTCAAAAATCCTTGAGTGATACTCTTTAGGAATCCCTATGCCTGTATCCTTGACTGAAAGAACATTGTCTTTAAACGTAATTATTACCATCCCGTTCTCCACATTGTATCTTATTGCGTTGTCACACAAGTTGTATACAATAACTTCCGCAAGATCCCTCTTACCCTGAATCAATGCTGGCTTTGGAATAATTGTTTCGATTGTCACGTTCTTGCTTTCTGCCTGGAGCTTTAAATTATCAACACATTCCCTTATCACATCTTCCAAATCCACCTTGTCAAACTGCTTCTCCTCTTTCAGTTCCTCCAGCTCCGATATTTTAAGTATATCGCCAATTAAAGTCAACAATCTTAAAGCTTCCTGATTAATCTTGCTTGCAAAACGCCTTGCATCCTCTCCTGCAGCCATCCCGCTTTCAATAAGTTCGCTGTACCCGGTTATACTCGTAAGAGGAGTTTTAAGTTCATGTGAGACATTTGCAGTAAACTCTCTTCTGATAGTTTCCGTTTCCTTCTTCTCAGTTATGTCCAGTATAAGAAGGATTGCACCAATTCTTACACCTTCATTGTCAACAGGGCTTCCAATAACCTGAAACCATTTGCCTTTGGAATAAATATCTTTTGACACCTTGTGTCCGCTTATTGCATCCTTTGCAATACTTGAAAGGGTTTCATTTCTTGAAAAGAACAATATGT
>DUPL01000102.1 GCA_012838385.1 Clostridiaceae bacterium | reverse complement strand
TCATTCATTAGATATTCACCACCTATCTAATTATAATATAGCATAATATTAGATGGGTGTCAAGTATCTAATAAGCCTTCATCCCAACGACTAAAGTCGTGGGCTTTCGGCTAAGTTTTCTGTAAAAGGTCTTTGGACACCAGGCGGTTACGTAATCCGCCACATACTCAAAATGGTCGATGGTGGATTCAGCATCCAGAGCCTTGTTAATATGCATTGGTACAATAAGTTTGTAACCCGGGAAGTTGTTTTTGATAAGTTCACCAAAGTTTCTTACCTCATTCAGCATACTTATATCCAGCGGCTCATCTATGGGATAGAAATATGCCTTATCAAGCCATTCCTCCTTCTGTGACAGGAAGTCGTATGAATGCTTAATATTGCTCTCATTAAGCTGTCTCTTCCATCCCATATTAAGGAACGATGTAACTCTCGGGTTATCCAGATACTCAAGAATTCTATCATCGTCATAATACTCTGTGGCATAAGGGAGAGTGTATGAGCAGATTCTGTTTTCCAAAAGAAAATCGTAATAGTTTTTGTACAGTACGCCGTCATCGCCTTCATACTTCTTATGACTTGCATATATATTGTACCAACTTAGATCCATAAGCGTTTTATTTGAAGTTTTCTCAGGAAGTTCAAAATCCCAGACATATGCAAAAACCTTCGCCTTCTTTACCTCGCGTCCAGAAGAATCCTTCAAAGTAACTGTTGCCACATACTCTCCAGCTTCAGTATCAAGTTCGCTTTTTACTTTAACAACAAAAGACTTGCTCTTGTTGGCTTTTAAATCAAAAGAACCTTGTAATGGTGGAAGAGGATCTATTATCATCTCTTCTCTTACCTCGAAGTAGTGACCTTCAAACATCTCGGTCCTCAATGTCTTTCCGTTTTTGTTTTTAAAGTCAGTTATCTCAAGAGTCATGTTAGAATACTCTTTTTTTGAAGACAGTATAAGTTGACAGGACTCAAGCTCATTTTTTGCCAGTCTTAGCTGGTATGTATTCATCTTGCCTGGCTTTGTCTTATCTTCAGGAGTTCTTGTATATGTGTGGTCGAACCACATATTTATATTCTTTTCCTCATTTGCCGCCTTTTGTGGCTTGTATTTTGAATATTCGGTACCTGGATCCTTTATGGACAAAAGCTTTTTTATGTACTTTTCAGTTTCCTTGTCCCATTTCTTTTCCAATTTCGTATTCGACTTTATACCCATTACCTTTAAAGCAGTATCCATGTCCTTTGCAAACAGAATCTCTGAGATGTACATGGACTCGCCCTTTGAAACCGCAGCCGTGGTAAAGTCAAACCTCAATACATTAACCAGGTCCACCCAGTTTGGATCCTTGGTCATGTCAAAGAATATGTACTGCCATTTGCTGGTACTGTTGTCATAGATTGATATGGAAGATTGTCCGCCTTTTATCTCGGTACTAATTCCATTGGCATAGTACATCTCAAAGTTGCTTCCCGTCAAATTCTCTACCCGTACTCTGAGCATAACCACATCAAAATCATCCGCAAACAGATCCTTTTCGCCAATTTCCTTTATATAGTCACGGAAATTGAAATGAATATATGGGTCTGTTGCAGAATCAACAGATGTGGACAATTTGAGGACATTTCCTTCCTTTTTGTCCTTGACGAAATCAAACTCACACTGATTCGGGCCAAACAAATACTTGGAAGCAACGTCACTGTTGCCCAACGGAATTCTTCTCAGCCAGCCCTTTGGAATTTTCAAGTCCTCTTCCTCCTTTGTACATCCAATGGGCAGAAGCATGAGAATAGCAAGCAACAAACATAACACCCTTGAAGTAAAGCTCATGTAACCACTTCTCCTTTTTTATCTTTTTGAATTAATATAATCTCTGAACCAGTACGCACTCTTCTTCCATGTTCTTTCACAAGTATCAAAATCCGTATGAATAATTCCAAATCTGTAATTTGATCCTGCCGACCACTCAAAGTTGTCCATCAAGGTCCATAAATAGTAACCTCTGACATCAAAACCTTCATCGATGGCTTTTTCCAACCAGCTAAAAAATCCGCTTACATACCTAATCCTGTCGTCATCCTCTATCATGCCGGTCTTTTCATTTACCTTCTCTTCCCCTACGCTGTAAGTGCCGTTTTCTGTAATATATACTGGGATCCGAAGGTTGTATTTATCCTTTAATATATGCAAGGCATCATAGACGGCTTTTGGATAATATTCCGTTCTGTTGTTAAGGAAGTTTCCACCCTGTGAAAAGTCCATGATTGCTTTCTGATCTTTTGACACAACCACCCTGTTGTATACATTTAGGCCGAAATAGTCAATTGGCTCGTTTGCCATTTCCAAGTCACCCGGTTTGATGTCCATAAGGGTGCCCTCTTCCTCCAGCTTGGTTAAAATATAATCGCTGTAGCTTCCTTTTAGAACCGGATCAAAGTAAAACTTCCAGTTCCTCTCATCCTCATCCCTTTCCAGAGCCTTGTCTTCCTCACTATCTGTAAGAGCATGTCTCTTCCACATGTCAATCACAATACCAATTCTGCCATTTTTCAAATTCTCTGCCCTGAACGCTCTTACTGCATTACCATGGGCAACAAGAATATTGTGTCTTGCCTGATTGCCCTTTTTCTCATCCGTATATCCGGGAGCAAAGCCGCCATGCGCATACCCCACATATACTGCAATAGGCTCATTTACTGTTGACCACATGGGAACCACATCACCAAAAGCCACAAACATTTTATGCGCATACTCTCCAAACCATTCGATAACATCCCTGTTTGCAAATCCGCCCTTGTCCTCAAGAGCCTGGGGAAGATCCCAGTGATACAATGTAACGTTTGGAATTATGTCATTTTCCAGCAACCCATTAATTACTCTTTTGTAATAGTCCATGCCCTTTTCGTTCAGTTTTCCTGTTCCTTTAGGCAAAACCCTTGGCCATGATATGGAAAACCTGTATGAATTTACGCCAAGCTCCTTAAGGTTCTTCAAATCCTCGTCAAACATGTAGTAGCTGTTGCACGCTCTGGACGGAGTCTCACCGTTAAAGGTCTTACCCGGCTTCGATGCAAATACATCCCATATGCTGGCACCTTTGCCATCGTCAAAAGCAGCACCTTCAATCTGTGCAGCACTTGTCGCAACACCCCATAAAAAATCCTTTGGAAATCCCATGAGAACACCCTCCTAACACAATCTTGCAAGAAAACGTTTCAATTCAAACAATACGAGGTCCTCCAGTTCCTCGTAGCTTCCTTCATTTTCAATAATGACATCCGCAATTTCTTCATACTCTTTATTGGATAACTGTGCATTTATCCTTGTCAATGCCTGTTCTTCGGATATATTCATCCTCTTCATGATTCTTTCCACCCTAAGATCTGCATTAGCCACCACTGTCCATATGCACTCGGCAGTATCGAAAAAACCTTCTTCCACAGGGATAGGAACATCCAAAACAACAAGTCCACTACCTTGTTCCTTCAGTGCAGCCACCCTTTTCTTAATTTCGGCCGCCACATGCTTGTGGACGATATGATTCAGTTTAAGGAGCATTTCTTTATCTTTGAAAACCAGCTCTGCAATCTTCTTCCTATCCAGTTCTCCATCTGCTTTCACTATGTCATCTCCAAAGAAACGAACCATCTCGTTGTACACATCGCTTCCCTTCTTCTGAAGCTCTCTGGTTATCTCGTCAGCATCAATTATTTCTGCTCCCTGCTTTTTTAATATCTGGCATACAAGAGATTTTCCACTACCTGTTCCTCCCGTTACACCTAAAATGCGCACACTTACCACCTGCCTACTCATTAAAATCAAAATTCATTCCAGTATCAATGCTCACCACCAACGGAACTGATAACTCAAAGGCATTTTCCATGCAACTCTTTAACAAGGCGATTACCTCTTCCTTCTCTTCTTTAAGGGCATCAATCAACAACTCGTCATGCACCTGCAGTATGAGCTTGGATTCAAGCTTCCTCCTTGCAAGCTCGTTATACACCTTTACCATGGCAATCTTGATAATATCGGCTGCTGTTCCCTGTATGGGCGTGTTTAGAGCTATTCTTTCACCAAAAGATCTAATCTGATTGTTGGAGGAAGCAAGTTCCGGCAAATATCTTCTTCTGCCCATCAAAGTCGTGACATATCCAAGTTTCCTGGCGCTCTCCACAATATCCTTCATGTATGCGGCAACACCCGGATATTTTTTAAGATAATCCGTCTTAAGCTGTTTTGCCTCATAAAAACTGATATTTAGATCCCTGGACAAGCCATACTCACTAATACCATATATTATACCGAAGTTGACAGCCTTTGCCTTGGAGCGCATTTCATACGTAACATCCTCCAAACCTACATTGAAAACCTTGGCTGCAGTTACTGTATGAATATCCTCATTGTTCCTGAAGGCTTCAATCATCGTACTGTCCTGTGAAATGTGGGCAAGGACCCGCAGTTCAATCTGCGAGTAGTCGGCATCTATTAGGATATGGTTTTCGTCCCTTGGTTCAAAGGCCCTCCTTATATGCCTTCCTATCTCGCTCTTTATAGGCAGGTTTTGCAAATTGGGCTCCGTACTGCTTAACCTTCCTGTCGCTGTTGCCATCTGATTGAAACTCGAATGCACCCTTCCCGTCATAAGATTTATTGCTGACAAAAGCCCGTCAATATATGTCGACTTAAGTTTTGTATTCTGCCTGTATTCAATAATGCAGGGGATTATGGGGTGGGCATCATAAAGCTTTTCCAAAACCTCAATATTGGTACTGTAACCTGTTTTAGTTTTCTTTTTTACCTCCAGCTTCAAATCCTCAAAAAGAACCTCGCCTAATTGCTTTGGCGAATTAATATTAAAAGCTTTCCCGGCATAATCATGTATCAAGCCTGTAAGTTCGTTTATCCTTTTGTCAAAATCCCTGCCTTCAGCTTTCAATATGTCAGGATTAACCCTGAACCCTGTATACTCCAAATCCGCAAGAATACATACAAGAGGAAGTTCCACATCCTCGAAGAGCTGTGTCTGTCCATCCTCCTCAAGCCTTCTAAAGGCATATTCCTGTATTTCCTTTAGTGCAAAAAGCTCATTAAGACTGCCCTGCTTTATTTCTTTTGATGTATAAAACCTGTATACATCCGTTATACCGTTTGACTTTCTGGTTGAATCGGACAAATAGGCACAAACAGCCACATCGCAGTACAAACCTTTAAAATCACAACCATTGTTCTTAAGCCACAGAATAAATGGTTTTGCATCAAACAAAACTTTCTTTATACTCTCATTTTCAAATACAGAAGCAAACTTGTCCATAAAATTTGGAACAAACAAGGCTCCTGGAAGTATTACCGTATAACCCACATTGGAGTCATCAAACCTGAAATTTACCTCGGAAAGTCCGCTATTGTCCAAGCTGTATGTGATGTATGCAACATCAATCTTTTCAGGCAGTATTAAATTTGTCATATCATCGATACCCGAAAGCTCAACAACTTTCTCAGGAAGTATCATATCTTCTATGTCCTTATAATTGTTTTCCTTCTCAAAAACAACTTCAGCCTCTGGTTCAACCTGTTCCAGATTGAGTCTTTTAATAATTGACCTGAACTCAAGTTTGTTAAGAACATTCAAAACCCTTGCAGGATCGTATTCCTTCCTCCTTGCATCCTCTTCAGTGATTTCAAGTGGCACATCCCTCATTATTGTAACAAGCTTCCTGCTAAGATAAGCAATATCCTTGCCTTCCTCAAGCTTTTTCTTCAGCGCAGGCCTTGCAACCTTGTCGATATTCTCATATATCCCTTCCAATGAGCCAAACTCCTTAATCAAGGAAAGAGCGGTCTTTTCACCAACACCGGGTATGCCCGGCACATTGTCCGACTTGTCGCCCATAAGGGCTTTTACGTCAATCAGCTGAGCTGGTGTCACTCCATACTTCTCATAAACAGCATCAACATCGTAAAACTCGGTATTTGTCTTTCCGCCCCTTGTTACAGGCAGTTTGACAACTACTTTCTCATTAACCAGCTGCAAAGAATCCCTATCTCCTGTTAAAACAATGCAGCCTACACCCTTTTGAGAGGCTCTTTCACAGAAGGTGCCAATCAAGTCATCAGCCTCAAAACCCGGTTTCTCTACAACAGCCACATTAAAGGCATGTAGAAGCTCCTTCAATAGCGGCATCTGGGCAGCCAGTTCATCCGGCATGCCTTTTCTCGTCGCTTTGTATTCTTCGTATTCTTCATGTCTGAAAGTGGGATGTTTTACATCAAAACAAACCGCAACATAATCCGGATTGTCCTCTTCCAGATATTTAAGGAATATATTTAAAAAACCGTATACAGCGCCTGTATACAGTCCCTCTGCAGTTTTCATAAAACTAGTTTCTGTTGCATAGTATGTTCGGTTAATAATACTGTTACCGTCCACAACCAAAAGTTTTTTCATAAATTTAACTCCAATCATGTTTGTTTTTAGTATTATATCAAAATATTGCCCATGTCACAACCTGGACAATCAACCTTGACCAGTTAAGGACATCATGCATATTATATATGTGTCAATGAATTACAGGAGTAGAACATATGGTTAAATATTGTATTTCCGGTGGCAACAGCTTGCACGGCACAGTCGATATATACGGTGCAAAAAACGCAATTCTGCCCATACTTGCTGCAACAATACTGAATAAAGGGAGCACGACACTCAGAAACTGTCCAAATCTTTTGGATGTCAACATTACCCTGGACATTTTAAGAGAGCTGGGATGCAGGGTTGAGCACAGCTTTGATACAGTACATGTTGATTCAAGCAGTATAACAACAACGAATGTTCCTGCAGAACAGACAGGCAAACTAAGATCTTCAATGGTTTTCCTTGGAGCACTTCTTTCCAGATACAAGGAAGTTTCTATATCTCACCCGGGAGAGTGCGTTACCCTATTGATTAAAATTTTACATATTTTGAATTCTTGGATATATTGAGAAGGATACCCATTGAAGCCATAAGGATGAGCAGCGAGGTTCCTCCATAGCTGAAAAATGGGAGCGATATTCCTGTTGCGGGCATTGATGACGTTACAACAGCCACATTCATAATCGTCTGGACTGCTACAATAGTTGTGATTCCGGTAGCCAACAGTGTACCCAAAAGATCGTTTGCGCACGCCGCTATCTTGTAGCCCCTCCAAATAAATACTCCAAACAGGAACAAAACTATGAACACGCCGAAAAAGCCCAGCTCTTCGGCCAAAATGGAGAATATAAAGTCATTGTAAGGTTCGGGAAGATAAAGATATTTCTGTACGCTCTGTCCAAGACCTCTTCCGAAAAGACCACCTGAACCTATTGCATACAGGGACTGGACAACTTGGTAACCTTCATCGGATGCAACTGAAAACGGATCAAGAAAAGCAAATATTCGCCTTCCAACGTGGGCAAACTTCAGGAACGCAAGTGCAACAACCCCAACACCGCAAACTCCAAGAAGGGCAAAGTTGTAAAAGGACACACCACCTACGAACATCATGACAACCATCACTGCACCCAGTATCATTATGCAACTGATATGGGGCTGCAAATATATTAGACCCATCATAACAACAACGGGCAGCATATACATAAGAAGTCCCCACAAGCTTCTGGCCTTGTCTCGATACTTCGGATGGGAAAGCACGTACGAAACAAGGAACACAACAGTTACCTTTGCAACCTCTGATGGCTGGAAGGAAAGAGTTCCTGCTCCAAGCCACCTTTTCGCGTTGTTTCTAGTTATTCCTACCAGCAATACAAGAATAAGCACCCCGACTGTTCCTATGTACAAAGGAATTGTCAGCTTTGCAAGTTTTCTGTAATCAATGAAGCTGAATGCAATCATCAAGACAATTCCAAGAGTAGCAAACACCAGCTGCTTTATCAAAAGCTCATACGAGTTTCCTCTGATTATGTGCGAAGATGCAGAGCTTGCACTAAAGACCATCATTGTTCCTATGCCGAGCAAAAGAAGAATGGTCATGAACAATAGAAAATCGGCTTGTTTGCTTCTTAAGTCCAGCTTTATTTTCGAGATTGTCTCAGTCATGCAAGCTACCCTCTTTCAAAAAAATTCATATCACAAGACATATATATGCAGCAATACAGCAAATTAGAGTAAATGCCCAGAAAACATATACAACTTTTATCTCGCTCCATCCCTTGAGTTCAAAATGATGATGAATGGGAGCCATTTTAAACAGGCGTTTCCCTTTTGTAAGTTTGAAAAATGAAATCTGAAGAATAACACTCAGCGCTTCTATTACGAACAACAAACCCGCAACAAGTAGGATTGTAGGCATTTTGAGCAATATTGCGCATGCACCAATTGCTCCACCCAATGCAAGAGCTCCTGTATCCCCCATGAAAAGCCTTGCAGGATTGTAGTTGAAAAGCAAAAAGCCCAAAACGCCTCCAGCCAAGGCAGTGGAAAAATACATGACAGAATTATTCTTTTCCACCAGAATTGACACCAGTGCAAAAAACATAAGAATTATAAACGAGGTGCCTGCGCAAAGGCCATCAAGACCATCGGTCAAATTAAGCGTGTTTGTTGTACTCAGCAGCACAAGGATTGAAAAGGGTATGAAGGCATAGCCCAGGTCAAACTCGGTATGTAAACCGAACAGATCAATGTTGATTACCGTGCCAAGATCCGCATTGTTGTTAATGTAATATGTGAAAATGAGTGATACAATAAACAATAGTGACATCTTCTGATATGACAATAGTCCATCCTTGCTCTTCTTCACAATCTTTATAAAATCATCCAAAAATCCCACAAATCCAAAGCCAATGGTCACAAACAACAAGGGAAGAATTTCCGGAGCTTTTCCGTTGTAATGTAAAACCAACCCTACAATCACCAAGGGAGTCAGAAAAACAAGTCCACCAATAGTAGGAGTGCCCGTTTTCTTGTAATGGGTGGCGGGACCGTCATCCCTCACCGTCTGACCAAATTTAAGTCTTCTCAATATTGGTATATATATTGGTCCAAATAGAGCTGCTAGAGCAAATGTACTTAAAAAAACAACAATAGCTACTGTCATATCCCCACATCACTTTCTCTCAAATATTCAACCACATGCCCCATTTTCATGGCATTGGAGCCTTTAACCAAAACACAGTCTCCTTCCTGCAGCATAAGCATCAGCTTCTGGGCTGCCTCTTTAGCATCCTGTGTATAATATGCGTAACAAACCTTTTTGTTTTCCATATTGTCCAACATGGACTCCATAACAGCTTCGACAATATTTCTGGAATATTTTCCGCAAGCAATTACTATGTCCACACCTTTTTCAACACATAATTTTCCCACCTTGTAGTGGTATTCGTCGGAATACTCACCAAGTTCCAACATATCTCCCAATACTGCAACTTTTCTGTTTTCAAAGGATTCAAGAACTTCCAGAGAAGCCTTCATCGACTCATAACTTGCATTGTATGCATCGTCAATTATTGTCACATTCCTGTTTTTTAGAGTGAAAATATTCTGCCTTATGCTGTCCCCTGTATAACTTTCGCAGGCAGAAACTGCCTCCTCAACAGGGACACCCAGACATTTTGCAATGCAGATTGCCACCAGGGAATTGTACACATTGTGCTTGCCTTTAAGTTTCAAGGATACAGTGTACTCTTTGCCTGACTCATCCGTGAATACATATATGCTGTTTGAAGCATCATAATCTATGACCCTCATATAGTTGTCTTCATCAAAACCCACCTTAAAAACAGCAACATCACCGAAATCCCCCTGCTTCAGATATTCGTCATCCCCATTTACAACAAGGACGCCATCTCCTGCCATTCCAATTGTGATTTCGGATTTTGCTTTTAAGATGTTGTCTTTCGTTCCAAGAAACTCCAGATGATTTGAGCCAATATTGGTAATTACCGCATGGGTAGGTCTTGCAATCCTGGAAAGATACTCTATCTGATTCAGTCCTCTCATTCCCATCTCAACCACTATTGCCTCTTCCTCTACAAGGTTGAGTATTGTCTTGGGAAGGCCTATCTCATTATTCTCATTCAGTTTGCTTTTTAATGTTCTGAACTTTTTACTCAAAACTTCAAATATATAATCTTTTGTGCTGGTTTTCCCAACACTGCCGGTAACACCCACAACAATCAAAGGTTTTCCAAGCTTCTCTTCATAAAAATTCCTGTAAAAGGAGGCAATATCGCCATAAGCTGTCAATGTGTTTTCTACCTGAATAATATTAGTATTACCGCCATCAATACTCTTATGTACCAGACACGCAACTGCTCCACTGTTAAAAGCATCCTGACAAAAATCGTGACCGTCAAATTTTTCTCCTTCAATACAAACGAAAAGAGAACCTTTTGTTACTCGTCTCGAGTCGGTTACAATGCTTGTAATTTTTTCATCAATTATTTTCTCGTTTAGCAGTTTGCCATTGGTACTGGCTAGTATCTGTTTAACAGTCAATTCAAGCATTAACTACACCTCTTGTCTTCTTCGTCCATTCTGGCAAGTATATCCCTAACAACCTCACGTTCATCAAAATGAATTACCTTGTCTCTGAAAATCTGGTAGGTTTCATGTCCCTTTCCAGCCAGGATTATAACGTCGCCAGGCAGTGCGTTTCTAAGTGCATATTCAATGGCTTCCTTTCTGTCCACAATACAAATATATTCCGCACCTGTGGGTTTGATACCCTCTTCTATTTCCTTGACTATCTTTTCAGGATCTTCCGTTCTGGGATTGTCGGATGTTATTATGGTAAAGTCCGCATATTTGCCTGCTGTCTCGCCCATAAGTTTCCTAGGCCTATTTCTGTCACCGCCAGCTCCAAAAAGAAACACGCAACGCTTTGCAAATTCCTTAACTGTTGTCAAAATGTTAATAAAGGAATCTGGATTGTGGGCATAGTCAATAATCACGGTAAAGTCCCTGTTTGTTGGAACAACTTCCGCCTTGCCTCTTACTGTAACATCTCTGATGCCTTCAACAATTGTATCCATGTCAATACCTTCAATATGGCACGTTCCAATCGCTGCAAGAGAATTGTACACAGAAAAGGTTCCCGGACTGGATACGTAAACATGCCTCTTGTCCGTCTTGCCTTCTTTTGTCCCGTACAAAACATCATATTCAACATGGTCCGCATACTTCTTGATATTCACAGCCCTGTAGTCACAATCTTTTTCTATGCCGTAAGAATACACTTTCTTTCCATTTGAAGCCATCAAATCGAAATATTCGGAATCTGCATTTATTAAAGAATTTTCGCTCATTCCAAACAACATGGCTTTAGATTTTGCATAATCCTCCATGTCAGGATGTTCCGTCTCCCCAATATGATCCCGTGACAGGTTCGTAAATATGGCCGTTGAATAGGTGCAAAACTCGACCCTGCCCAGTTTCAAACCCTGAGAGGAAACCTCCATAACGCATACATTTATCTCCCTGTTCGCCATTTCATTCAGCAATCTTTGCAAATCGTTTGCCTCAGGCGTTGTTCTTTCCGTATAAAGAATCTCATCATCTATCATGTTGTACATGGTCCCAATTAGACCGGTTTTGTACTTTGCCTTTTCCAATACGGACTTTATATAAAATGTGGTGGATGTCTTTCCTTTGGTACCTGTTACACCAATCAGCTTGAGCCTTCCTGACGGATGATTGTACAATCTGTCCGCCAGATACGGAAGACTTTTTCTTGTATCTTTTGTTTTGACTATTGAAACATCCCCTGTAACATCCACATCATCCGTCACAAGAAGTACTCCACAACCATTGTTTACAGCCTGCTGGGCAAAAGCATGCCCATCCTGAACATAACCTTTTATGCAGACAAACATGCTGCCTTTACTGGCCAGTCTACTGTCCACCACAATATCCTCTATTTCCCTTTCAGCATTTCCTTTAATATACTCTATATCAAGACCTTTAACCAGCTCATTCAGCTTCATAAAACCCCTCAATTCTTAAGCCGTCTCAATATCTTCATTAAGCAGCTTTATTTCAACTACTGACCCAATTTCAACCTGCTTTCCAGGCTCAATGCTCTGCGATACAACAGTACCAAGGCTTGAAGCTCTCATGTTAAGACCCCTTTCCTTCAACGCACTGTACGCCTCCTCAAGAGTAAGACCCATAAGATCTGGTACTGTAATCTTTTCCTTTACAGACTCTTTCTCGGTGTATATGACCACCATTGAATCCTTTGACACCAGAGCTCCAGGTCTAGGCATCTGCTCATAGATTCTGGCATCGGGATCAGTATAGTCCCCTACTATTCTATACGAAAGATTGTTCTTTTTCAACTCGTCAATAGCTTCAGATAATGTCAATTCTGAAAGATCGGGCACCTTGTACTTCACAAGCATCTTATCCTTGTCAAGCTCGGTGTATCTTCTTTCAACTTCCATGTACTCCAGTATCTTCTCAATAAGTTCTCGTGCCACAGGCGCTGCCTGTCTTCCTCCTGATGTAACCCCAACGGTTGGATGGTCCAGTACGATTAGTATCACTATTTGCGGGTTGTCTGCAGGAGCAATACCACAGAATGAAGCCACATATCTGCCTGTTGTATCGGTTTCAGGAGTCTGTGATGTACCGGTCTTTCCTGCCACACGGTATCCTGTTACGTATGCATTGCTTCCTCCGCCAGAAGCAACAGTTTCTTCCAGCATGGAAAGAAGAGTATTGGCAGTCTCTTTGCTCAAAACCTGCCTTACTACCTTTGTATCGTATCTCATGACCACGTTGCCATGCTCGTCGGTTAGTTCCTTCACTATTCTTGGAGTCAAAAGATTTCCACCATTTGCTATGGCACTGTAAGCTGTGATTAGCTGAATCGGAGTAATCTGCAGTCTCTGACCAAAAGCCGCAACCGCCATATCAATTTCCTTGGGATCCTTATGTATGATGCTGTCTGCTTCACCGGTAAGCCCCAGTCCTGTTTTTCTTGTAAAGCCAAAAGCATCCAGATATGAATAAAACTTTTTAATACCAAGCTTTAGGGAAAGCTTAGCAAATACAGGGTTGCAGGAATTCTTGATGGCTTCAAGAAAGGTCTCGTTTCCGTGGTCGTAAGTTTTCCTCCAGCATCTTATGGTCCAGCCAGACAGCTTCAATGGAGCGTCATTGACAATTGTGCTGGGATTTGCTATTCCCTCCTCCAATACTGCAGCAGAGGTAATGGCCTTGAACGTCGAACCCGGCTCATAGGTATCTGTTAGGGCCTTGTTCCGCCAAACAGTAGTGCTTAGTATTTGTACGGATTCGGAAGAGTTTCCGGTCCAAGATGATGGATCCATGTCCGGAGGACATGCGTAAGGGTCATTTAGATTGAAAGTTGGCCAGGATGCCATTGCAAGGATGTCTCCGTTATTCGGATTCATTACAATACCTGCAGCACCGCCGATTACCCCTTGGTCTATAACGGCTTTCTGCAAAGCCTGCTCCACCATGTATTGTATTGTTATATCTATTGTAAGGGTGGCATTATATCCGTTTACCGGCTCTATTCTTCTTTCAGCATCAAAGGGCAGTTCTACACCTTTTGCATCCACTTCCGTTACAATCCTTCCTGCTTTGCCTGCCAGCATTTTGTCAAGAGCAACCTCCACACCACATACAAGCCCCTGGTCATCACGACCTGTAAAGCCTAAAATGTGGGCGGCAATGGAGTTGTTTGGATAGTATCTCCTAACATCCTCGTCCACATGTACGCCTTTTATCTTGTTCTTCTTTATCCATCCCTCCACCTGTTCGCCTACTTCAACATCTATCTTTCTTGCAATTTCCTTGTACCTCCCTACGGACTGAACTTTCTCTAGCACAGTCTCGTAATTTAAATCAAGAATATCCGCAAGGGCTCTTGCCACTAGTTCCTGATATGCTTTGACATCTCCTCGCGCTTCACCTTCCTTGATAATTGTCTGCTGGTTGACAGAAACCTGTCTTGCATTAACACTTATCGCCAGAATATTCCCGTTTCTGTCGAATATCGTGCCGCGGTTTGCAGGTATTATTCTACCGTTGTTTTGCTGTAGATAAGCCCTCTTTTGATACTCTTCACCTCTTACGAATTGTATCCATGCAATGCGCAAAAGAAGGCCAAATATTATAATGATAAAAATAACAACAAGAGCAGCACTTCTATTGCCTGCTCTTATCTTCATCAGAGTTTCATTTGATTTCTTATTATTCTTATTAAAAAAAGACATTTTGCATCCTCCCAGAAAGGTACATGTGTGTACATCCTATAAATATGCCTGACTTGTCAACATATACCTAAAAACGCTTTAATTTCATCAAGCACATTTTTATACCAGGGGGTGTTGTTTTCATCTTTGGTAAATTTCATCTCATGAATTTCCGTTTGATCCGTAGGAACAACATTTATTCTCACTATCTGATAACTCTGGGGTTTTTGCATCCCCAACTCGTTGATTGCAATCTCACTAATTTCAGCCAGGTTCATCTGTCTTGCAATATTCGTTTCAAGTCTTGAGTTTTCCGCCTTGATTTCATCCAACTGGTTTTGCATTGCATTGACCTTGTAACCCAGTTCAGTTATGGATGCATATCTGAATGCAATTATCAGTCCAAGAATAATAATTATTGAGACTTTAATAACAAGGTTCGCCTTTACCTTTGCATTGTTTCTCTTTATCTTAAGTTCTCTGAGCACGGCAAACTCAGGCGACTGCTCTATTCTCTCTTCATAATCGTAATCGAAATCGTAGCCGTAATCATAAGCATGGTCGTAATCATAATCTTCGGTATGTAGCTCCCTTGCTCCAGCACTGTTCATAGCAAGTACCTCCGCTTTTTAAGCTTGTCTTTGGTAGAAATAATTTTAATAATTCATCTTTTGTATTTTTTGTTTAATTTTCTTTTGTACATTTGCTTTTTTTCTTTTGTAAATCAAGACTTCTTCTTTGGTAAAACTGAAATTTTCTTTTGTAAAACTGTAATTATCTTTTGTAAACTGTTGGTTTTCTTTTGTATGTCTGTAAGTTTCTTTCGTAAGGTTTAAAAGTTTTTCTTTTGTCATTGTTCATCTAGTTTGATTGAAATACTCTTAACTTGGCACTTTTGGCCCTTGGATTTCTCTCCATTTCCTCCTGGGAAGGAAGTATTGGTTTTTTTGTTACCGCCTTTCCCTTTGGTTTCTTTCCACATACACAAATCGGAAAATCCGGAGGGCATGTGCAAGGGTTTTCAAAATTATTGAACTTTGTCTTTACAATTCTATCCTCCAAGGAATGGAAAGTAATTATGCAAAGTCTTCCGAATGGTGCTAGCATTTCAATGGCATCTTCAATTGCTTTTTCAAGCACTTCCAGCTCCTTATTTACTTCAATCCTGATTGCTTGGAAGGTCTGTTTTGCAGGATGACCATCCATTCTCTGCTTTTTGGGAATCGCCTCTTTTATAACCTCCACCAGTTCAAAGGTAGTTTCAATAGGTTTTATCTTTCGTCTTTCTACAATCTTTCCCGTAATCCTTGATGCAAACCTTTCTTCCCCATACTCCTTTATAATTCTCCTGAGCTCCGCCTCTTCGTAGCCGTTTACCACATCGTAGGCCGTCAATTCAGAATCGGCATCCATTCTCATATCCAGTTTGGAGTCGAACCTGTAACTGAACCCTCTCTCAGGAGTATCAAACTGGTGTGAAGAAACCCCCAGATCAAACAGTATGCCATCCACCTTGGAAACTCCTAATGAATTGCAAACAGATATTAAATTTACAAAGTTCGTTTTTAAGAGTATTACGTTTTTGGCTCCTTCAAGTTTCTTCCCCGCCGCCTCGATTGCTTTTTCATCCTGGTCAAGGCATATAAGCAATCCTTTTTCACTTAGCAACTCAAGTATTTTTTTACTATGGCCTGCACCACCCACTGTACCGTCCACATATACTCCATCTTGCCTGATGTCAAGGTAGCGGATGGTTTCTTCGAGCAGTACGGGCGTATGCTGAAAGTCCATAGTTACCACCTCGTTAGAAATCAAATCCTATTACTGCTTCGTTGAAATCAGGACCTTCAAGATTTTCCTCAGAGTATGCATTCCATCTCTCCCTGTCCCATATTTCAATTCTATCCAGTATTCCAGTTGTTAGTATTTCTTTTTTTAGTCCTGCGTATTCACGAAGTGGTTGGGATACACAAATTCTCCCCTGTGCATCAAAATCACCTTCTTCGGCGAATGCGAGCAGAAACCTTGCCAGCTTACGGGTCTCCACGCCTGTTGACTGCATCTGCATAAGCTTCTCAGTAAGTTCCTGAAAACGCGGTTTCGGGTATATATACACACAGCCATCCATACCCCTAGTGATAACGAACCCTGTATCACTAAGTGTGTCACGGAATTTTTGTGGTATAACAACACGCCCTTTTGCATCAATGGTGTTGAATGTAGCACCCGTAAACAACCACTATGCTCCTTTCGATGCACTTGGCGGGACTTTTTTGTGATTCTTATGCCACTGATTGACACTAATCACCACAAATTCCCCCGTCATGCATATAATACACCACTTAAAATAAAAAAACAAGCCCTTTTTTCAAAAATTTTAAATTTTTTTTGAAAAAAAAGACCTTCCAATCGAAAAAACTCGAAAGGAAGGCCCTTGATACATATTTTATTCAATAATTAGTCGTCTATAAACATGCCTTTTTTATTTCTAAGCGATATACTTAGCAATAAACCAATTGAAAAAAAGTTTGTAACCATGGCACTGCCGCCTTTGCTGACAAAAGGAAGAGGCAGTCCGGTTATCGGCATTATGCCAATATTCATTCCAATGTTCTCAAAAATGTTAAAAGCAAACATGGCAAATATGCCCGCTGCAATACAGGAACCAAAAACATCCCTTGCCCTGTGTGATACCTGAAGCATTCTCAGAAGCATAATTGTCATCAGCACAACAATTGCAAATCCTGCGATAAATCCGCCCTCTTCACAAATTACTGCAAATATCATGTCGGACATTTTTACCGGGATCTTTCTTCCTCTGTTCAAAGGCCCCTGCATATATCCCTTTCCAAAAAGCTGGCCTGAACCTATGGCTGTCATCGCCCTTCTTAATTGTAGTGAATAGTCCTGATACTTGTCAGGGTTCAAGAAAGATAAAAACCTGTCTCGTTTTACACCATTAAGGTAAAACTTCCATACAAAAGGCACTGCAGCAAGTCCGCCACCAATAATTATTCCAATCTGCCAAAGCTTTACGTTACCCACAAAAATCATTACCAGGAAAATGAAAATGAATACAAGCGCCATGCCGAGGTCCTTTTGCAATAATACAAGACCCAATGGAATAAAAAATCCGGCAAGTATGATTATTGCACTGTCCAAGGTCATTCCGTTTTCATTAATTCTTTCCAGGTACTTTGCAATAAGTATAATCATTGCAATCTTCATTAATTCCGATGGCTGGTACGTGGTAACGTAAAGGTCTATCCAGCTTCTGCTGCCATAGTTTTCAATACCAATAGGGGTGAAAACAAGAAGCATGACAAACAGATTGAAAACATAAAACGGGAAGCATACGTTTCTGAAAATTGTGTAATCAAAAAAACAGAAAAAGAGCGCAACGATTATGCCGAGTATTACACCGGCAATCTGTACTGTCATTGCGCTTGCGCCATTGTCTGCATACATGTCATACATGGCACTATGTAGGAATACAAGCCCTATTGCAGTAATTATAAGTACGACACCCATCAGCAAATAGTCGAACTTCCTGAAGTAGTCTATTCTCTGACTGCGTTCAATCCCGCTAAACCTCAATTATCTCACCTGGTTATTCCCGTTCAGTGTATTCATCTTGTAGTTCATAAGCCATCAGTTCAGCCTGTCTTGCAGCTTCAAGTGCTTCAGCTTCCTGCATGGTATCTTCTTCATCGGATGTTTCAATAACCTCGACTATTTTCCTTAATGAACTTTCTTCCTCAGAAGTCTCAATCATCTTCAGTTTGTGCCTTCTTCTAATATCAATCAAAAGCGTAATACCAAGAACAAAAATAACTATTGAGATAAGTCTTGAAACTCTGACATTGCCAAGCATCAGGCTGTCAACCCTCAACGACTCGATAATCGCTCTTGCAATTCCATATATAATCATATACAGACAGAGGATTTCTCCCTTTTCCTTCTGCCATCTCTTTCTGTAAATCATCATGAATGCAAATCCAACGAAGCAAATCAAGGACTCATACAGAAAGGTCGGATGCACAAGCTGCTGCCTTGACAGTCCGTAGTATTCAAGCCTTTCTTTTATCAGATTTCCCGTCATGCCCCAAGGAAGATTTGTAGCTCCACCGAAAGCTTCCTGGTTGGTAAAGTTGCCCCAGCGGCCTATTGCCTGTCCAAGCATGATGTATGGTGCGGCAAAGTCAAGCACGTTCAGCACCGACTTTTTCTTTACCTTGGAAACAATAAGCACGGTTATCACCGCAAATATGACGCCGCCGTAAATGGCAAGGCCGCCCTGCCTTATGTTGAATATTTCTTTTAGGTTGTCCTTGTACTCATCAAAAGCAAAAACCACATAGAACAATCTTGCTCCAACAATGGCTGCAGGCATTGCAAACAAGAGATAATCAAGCAAATCGTCTTTTGAGATGTCGAAATTCTCGCAAACCCTCATTGCGAGAATAATGCTTAACAGGAAACCAAAACATATTATGATTCCGTACCATTTTATCTCAAAATTGCCAATTACATCAAATGCAACATCATTAATGTTGAACTCTAAACCGAGTTTGGGAAATTCAATTATGTTATCCACACGAAACCTCCTGAATCATTTAGGATTTACAATGGAGACAGCCATAGGTTTCAGGAAAACTTCCTCAAAGATATGGTAACTCTCATCAAGATTTATTGTACCATATGCGGTAAAATAGTCAAATGCATCAACACCAATAAGATATGAAGATGCAAACATTCTACCCATGGATTCCGGTGAATTGAACCTTCTCAACACACGGCCAGAAAGTGCGTTCTTAACCATTTCAAAATACTTTTTGTCAAATCCGTTTTTCCTAATCTCTTCAATATACTGTTCAAGATATTCCCTTACCCGCTGGGGTTTTTGAGATTCTCCACCAAGGCTGAAAAGAGCGTAATTTGCACCCGTCTCATAATCCGCATAGAAGTCATTGCTTATGACTCCTTCGTTGTATAATGTCTCGTAAAAAGTAGACACTTTGCCAAACATCATTTCCTTTAAGATGCTGCCTGCAATCTCTCTTCTAACCCTTTCAGATCCAAAAAGCTTGACAGGATCATCCTTGAATCCAATATTGAATAGCGGCAATGACACATCCATGGTTAAAATGCTTTCAGTACCCTTCAAGGCCAGGGGCTCCTCCTTCTCAATCCTCTTTATATCCCCTTCCCTTCCAGTTTTGGGAATATGCCTGTCGACAACATCTTGAATTTCCTTCGGATCCACATCGCCAACTACTGTAACAACCATGTTTGATGGATGATAGAAGGTTTCATGGCATTTTAAAAGTATATCCGCAGTAATTTTAGAAATACTCTCAACAGACCCAGCTATGTCGTTCCTTATAGGGTTGTTGTGGTACATAAGCCTCAATAGCTCCATGGACACTATAAAGTCAGGTGCATCCAGATACATGTTTATTTCTTGGGATATAATTCCCTTTTCCTTCTCTACGCTTTCTTCAGTAATATATGGATTCAATACAAAGTAAAGAAGGTTGCCAAAACACTCTTCAAACCTGTCTGTGCAGGTAAAGTAATAATAGGTCCAATTGAAACTGGTTGCCGCATTGGGACTTGCACCAAGAGATACAAACTTATCCAGCATATTTCCATCTTCCTGCTCAAACAGTTTGTGTTCCAGAAAATGCGCAACTCCATCGGGCACCTTTGTGACATGATTATCCATAGGAGCAACAAACTCCGAATCAACAGACCCAAACCTTACAGCAAATATGGCAAACTTTTTATAAAATCCAGGCTTTGGTACTACCTGTACGCGCAAACCCGACTCATGATCATACTCTATAAGTTTCTCGTCAAACTCGACTCTTGTTCTCAAATTCATGATTCAATAACCTCCATATTGTTGGATGTCAAAAAATATACCGTATCAAGCTTTATTTTCTGTGCGCATCTTACAGCATCCTCCACTGTCACGTTGCTTATCTTCTCTATAAATTCGTCAAGATGCAAAATCTCCGTATTCAGGAATGTCTGCCCTATAAAAAAGTCCATTATGGCGAACTGGGTATCCTTGAAAGAATTGAAAGCATTTTTAAACATCCTGATGGTGGACTCATATTCGTTTTCAGTTACATTTCCGTCCTTTACTTCCTGTAATTGCTTCAGTATAAGCTCTTCCGCCTTTTCCTTGTTTGCAATCTCAATACCACTGTACGCTACCATCAGACCCTTGTATCTCTCAATTCTTGAAGCGGCGTAATATGCAAGGCTGTTCTTCTCCCTTACATTCTGAAACAGCTTGGAGTGAACACCGGCACCAAATATTCCATTGGCAACACAAAGAGCATAAAAATCGTCACTGTCAGGATCCACATTGGTCCTGAATCCAATGGTTAGCTTGCCTTGCGTCACGTCCATCTTTTCAACAACATCGTTTCTTTCTATGGTGCCAAATTCCCTGTATCCAAGATTCAGCTTTATCTTTTCTCCTGCAAATTCGTCCTTGAAAGAATTCAATACTTCCATTAGGTCATCAGGCTTGTTCCTGCCGCAGAAAAATATCTTTACAGGCAGTTTCTTCAAAAAGAATTCGCTGTAATATTTGTAGAGTTCCGTTTCCGTAAGATGCTCTCCGTCTTCCACAGACCCTAATTCCTTTATGCCAAAAGGTTCATCCTTGCACATAAGCTCCTGGCAGCGGACAATTGCGTAGCTCTGTTTGTTGTTTATCAAGGACCTAATAATATTGTTATTGTTCACTCTCTCCTGCTGAAAATATTCTTTTTTAAATCCGCTACCCTCTACAACAGGATTGCAAATAATATTGAACAATAGTTCAACCAGTTCTCTCACCAAATTCTTATAGTTCTTTGCATAAACTTCCTCCACGAAATCAGCAACGAACTGTATAAGCTGTATCTCACCCTTTTTCTCTACATTGGTGGAAAAACCCGCACCATAAAGAGACATGAGCTTTATGGAGATGTCCCTCTGGGTTGGGTGTGTTTTGCAGCCCCTCGCCAGGATTGATGGTATAAGGGCGTTTTTGTATGCCCTTTCCTTGCTCAAATTGTCGCAAAAAGTAATGTTTATGCTGCCTGTCTTGAATTTTGATGAGCGAATGTAATATACGTCTATCCCGTTAATCTCAGCTATTTTCTCCATTAACACCATTCCTTCTGCTCGTCATTTTGAAATATTGTTTTGCATCATCTATATCAGTTGCAATTCTAGCTCTAAGCTCGTCCACGCTGTTAAACACCATTTCATCCCGCAGTTTTTTATAAAAAAAGACTTCGATGTTCTGACCATATAATTTATCTTCGTAATCAAAAATATGCGTCTCTATTGTAGTAAGCTTGCATCCAAAGGTTGGATTGTTCCCTATATTCGTTATGCTTTCGTACATAACATCACCGAGTTTAGTTTTTGTGGCATAAACACCTGCACTTGGCAGAGCGTACCCTTCTCTTGGCAGAATATTTGCAGTAGGAAAACCAATTTTCGAGCCAACCTTCCTGCCCACTGTAACTTCTCCGGGAATTGAATATTGCCTGTTTGTCATACTTGTATACTTCTCCATGTCTCCCAAGGAAATAAGTTTTCGTAGAAAAGTACTGGAAACTGCAGTGCCTTCAACTTCCACCGGCGGCACAATAACTGTTTTAAAATTGAACTCTTTTCCGAGTTCAATTAAATCATTTGCTTTTCCTAATCCTTTTATTCCAAAAGTATAGTCGTAACCCACAACCAACAATTTGGCATTGAATTCTCCAACCAGAATATTTTTTACAAAATCATACGGTTTTATTTTGGAAAATTCTTCAGTAAACTCTTCGAAATATAAAATATCAATATTATGTTTTTCCAGTATGGATGCTTTTTGTTCGTTTGAAAGAATGATAGGGGTTTTTTTGTCCTTTTTAAGAATGTTTTCGGGATGTCTTCTGAAAGTATAAATAACGGACGGGATCCCTAATTTTCCACACTCTTCTGACAGCACGTCAATAATTCTGGCATGACCCAAATGTATTCCGTCAAAATTACCAAGACCCAGTCCGTATGAATTTTCAGGGATTCTTGTGTTTGATAATCTGTACAGTACTTCCATTACTCTTCCCCTATTCACCAAAATATTTCCATGGCTTTAATACAGTATTTCCATCTTTCGTTTTCTCGTTTCTTGCTAGAGCCAATAGTTCACCCTTATGATAAACTCTTATGCCCTCTTCTTCAAAAATTCCATTAATCAAAACACTTCTGCCATTCAAATAATCGACTTTCTGCTTGTCATTTATCTTAACGGAAGGAAAGTGTTTAAGCACCAGGTCTACAGGATGAGCATACTCCATATAATTCTCATTAATATTTTCAAGCCTGACAGCATCTTTATAATCAAACATGCCGTAATGGGTACGAATAAGAGAATACATGCATGCAGCGCTGTTTAAAGCAACCCCTATATCCCTGCACAAGGACCTAATGTAGGTACCTTTGGAACAGTTCACATGAATTCTTGCAATGTTTCTTTCAAAAGCCAAAATGTCTATTGAATAAATCTCAATATCCCTTGCTTTAGGTTCCACTGCTTTACCCTTCCTTGCCAGCTTGTACATGGGAACTCCATCAACTTTTATTGCAGAGTATACCGGCGGAATCTGTTTCTGATGGCCAAGAAAGCTTTTTATGACCTCCAATAGCGCTTCATCTGTTATATGTGAGTACTCCTCTTCCCTAACAACCTCGCCCCATATGTCGCAGGTATCCGTCTCCTTGCCAAACAGAATTTCACATTCATAGCCTTTGTCAAAATCCAAAAAAAACTCGTTTACCCTGGTGGACTTGTCAAGCATGACTGGAAGAACACCTTCCGCATTCGGGTCCAATGTGCCTGCATGTCCAGCTTTTTTAGCCTTTGTTCTTCTCCTTACTTCACTCACGCATTGGAAGGACGATATTCCCTTTGGCTTGTAGACATTAAGTATCATTGAGAGTTCTTCCCAACCTTTCCAAAAGCATTTTCTTCATTGATTGTTCGTCTCCATAATATGTGAAACCTGCTGCTCTTTTATGCCCTCCTCCATTAAAGGAAGCGGCAATTTCCGCCACATCAACTATCTCATTCGATCTAAGACTTGCTTTTAATTCGTCTTCCTTATCTCCCTGCCTTATGAACACAGAGGTATCCACGCCTTCTATCTCTCTTAAATACGTGGCAAGCCCTTCACTGTCTTCCATGATGGCTCCCGCCTTTTCAAAATCCTCTTTTGCAAGGTATGCATAAACAACCCTTTCATTAAAAAAGAACTCCATCTTCGAGACCGCAATATTATACAGTTTTATCATTCCTTTTGATTTCTCCTGGAAAATCCTGCTTATGTAAGACAGATCTCCCAGCTTGGATAGAATCTTTGCTGTTATTAAATGCACTCTTTCATCCGTGTTTGAATGCTTGAATCCGCCCGTGTCGGTATAAATCCCTGTATAGATTCTAATTGCTGCCTCATCCGATATCTCACCAACGAGTTCAGTCAAAAGCTCCCATATGGCGACACATGTGGCAGCCCACTTTGTATCTACAAAATTGTAATCTCCAAAGTCATCCTTGGAGATGTGATGGTCAATTTTCATGGTAACAGCAGCACTTTTAAACAATTCAGCTCTTTTTCCAAGCCTCTTCATATCGCCACTGTCAACAGCAATACTCAAGTCAAACCTGCGTGTTTCCATGCCCACTTCATACACAACAGTGTCAATGCCTTTGGAGGAAAGGAACACCAGCTTTTTCTGCATCTCCTCATCCAAAAACACGCAAGTCTCCTTGCCCAGTCTTTTTAGCTCTATTGCCAATGCAAAAGCAGAACCCAAAGCATCGCCATCCGCATCATAATGCGTAAATATGGAAATGCTTCGGGCTTTGTTTATAACCTCAACAGCTTTGGACCAGCTATTCATCGCTGCCTCCGTCATCCCTCTCTTCCTTTGGAACAACCTTGTCTATGAGTTCGGACATGTATGCTCCGTACTCAATAGACTCGTCCAGCTTGAAGTCAAGCTCTGGAAGAGCACGTATTATCATACGCCTTCCTATCTCTCTTCTTATATACCCGGCGCTTTTTTTCAATGCAAGCATGCAGGAAGCCTTGTCTGCCTCGCTGCCGTATATGCTTACATAAACCTTTGCATGCTTTAGATCTTTTGTAAGATCCACTTTCGTCACGGAGGTCATTTGAGGTATTCTAGGATCTTTGAGATCATACATAAGAATATCGGAAATGACCTTTTTCATTTCATTTGCAATCCTAACAGTTCTTCCGTCCATTTTTAATTCCTCTTTATCTCTTCCATTACAAAGCTTTCTACAATATCGCCAACTTTTATATCATTGTACTTCTCTATGGAAAGACCGCATTCGTAACCTTGAACAACCTCTCGAACGTCATCCTTGAATCTCTTCAGTGATGCAAGAGAGCCTTCATGTATTACAATGCCTTCCCTTACAATCCTAACACCTGAGTTCCTTGTAATCTTGCCCTGGATTACATATCCGCCTGCTATTGTACCAATGCCGGATACCTTGAAGATTTGCCTTACTTCAACCATTCCCTGTACTACTTCCTTGTACTCGGGATCAAGCATACCCTTCATTGCAGTCTCGATATCCTCAATAGCGTCGTATATAACCCTGTAGAGACGGATATCAACACCAACGGATTCAGCATGGTCTGCCACATTTGGAGCTGGCCTTACGTTAAAACCAATAATTACGGCGTTTGATACTTCCGCCAAATTAACGTCGGAGTCGTTAACAGCACCAACAGCTCCATGGATAATGTTTATTCTTACCTCTTCATTACTGAGTTTCTCCAAGGACTGCTTGATGGCTTCCACGCTACCCTGTACGTCCGCCTTTACAATTACATTAAGATCCTTAATCTCGCCAGCCTGTATCTGCTCATACAGAGCATCCAAAGACACCCTGGAGCTTTGTCTAAGCTGCTTTTCCCTGAGTTCGCTCTTTCGTTTTTCAGTATAATGTTTCGCAAGCTGCTCGTCTTTTACTGCGTAGAAGAATTCACCTGCTTCAGGAACTTCGGGCAGACCTGTAATCTCAACAGGCGTTGATGGTCCCGCCTTCTTGAGAGGCTGACCTTTTTCGTCCGTCATGGTTCTGATTCTTCCGAAGGTAGTACCAGCAATTATGGAATCTCCAGGTTTCAAAGTACCTCTCTGCACCAGAAGTGTGGCAACAGGACCTCTATTCTTGTCAAGCTTCGCTTCAATAACAGTACCTTTTGGCTGGGAATTCGGATTCGCCTTGAGTTCCATCAAGTCCGCTGTCAGAAGTACTGTCTCAAGCAGCTCATCAATATTCTGACCGAGTTTTGCAGAAACATTTACAAACGGCACGTCTCCTCCCCATTCATCGGAAACAACTCCATGCTCAGTAAGCTGCTGCTTTATTCTTTCCGGCTCAGCACCTACCTTGTCAATTTTATTGACTGCCACCACCATTTGAACATTTGCGGCCTTGGCATGATTGATTGCCTCAATCGTCTGTGGCATCACGCCGTCATCCGCAGCCACAACCAAAATGGCAACGTCGGTTACCTGGGCACCTCTTGCTCTCATGGAGGTGAAGGCCTCGTGACCTGGTGTATCCAGGAATGTTATATGTCTTCCCTTTATCTTTACCATGTAAGCACCAATGTGCTGTGTAATACCACCTGCCTCCTTGTCCGTTACGCTGGTCTTGCGTATAGCGTCCAAAAGGGAGGTCTTTCCATGGTCGACGTGACCCATGACAACAACCACCGGCGGACGAGCCTCCATACCTTCATCGTCTTCAGTGTCGTCAAACAGGATGTCTTCTGCAGTAACGGTAATTTCCTTTATTGCGTTTATTCCAAACTCGGCAGCAACAATGGCAGCTGTATCAAAATCTATCTCCTGATTCAGATTTGCCATCACACCCATCAGCATCAGTTTTTTAATAACTTCAGCTCCGGTTTTCTTTATAGCTGCAGCAAAATCCTTAACAGTCATAAATTCAGGAAGCTTTACTTCTGTAAGCTGAGCAACAACTTGCTGCTGTTTCTGCTCCTGACCAGCCGACCTTCTGTTCTTTGCCTTCTTCTTTCTGCTTCCTCTGAAGGTTTCAGCTTCATCAAAATTATCAGCCCCCCTGAACTTTTCTCTGTGAGGTTTGGGCTGCGCCTTCTTGATCTCTTTTCTGGCCTGAGTGTCCACTACTTTGCCAGACTTTGTTTTTTTGCTTTCAGGTTTGACTACAGGTGGAGCATCAACAACGATTTCCTTTTTGGCTTCAACCTTTGGTTCAACTTTAGGCTCGGCTTTGCGCTCTGCCTTTTGCTTCTTTTCAACAGGTTTCTCAGGCTTTTCTTCCTTTTTAGCAACTTTCTTAACTTCAGGTACAGGCTCCGGAGTTTTCTCCTCTACCTTTTCCTGAACTATAATTACTTCCGTCTTATCTACGACTGGCTCTTTCTCTTCCTTCTTCACTTCTTTTTTCGCAGTCTCAACCTTGACTTCCTTCTTCTTTTCTTCTTTCTTTTCAGCCTTCTTCTCTTCCTTTTCAGCTGCAGGCTTTGCAACAACTACATCTATCTTTTCCACTTCCGGAGTCTTTATGGTTGCACCCTTTTCCTGAGTTTTTTCTATTGCAGTACTTCCTTCCTGTTGTTTTCTCTTATTTTTGCTTATCCTCTTGACCTTTGGCGCACTGGGTGCAGCCGCTGTCTGACTAGCAATTGTATGTTCTGCCTGTTTCTCCTCATTCTGAGCAGGCTCATCCTTCTTTGCATCAGTATCCTGCAGCAAATATTCCAAATCGTCTTTTCCTCTTACTTCAAAACCTTGTCTCAAATCGGATGCGGCTACATTTCTGGTTCTTTTTCCACCCTTGCGCTTACTGCGCTTTTCATTGTCGTGGGATGTGGTGCTATTATCCCTTACGGTCTCTGAATCTGAATCAACAATGATGCGCCTCAGAATAACACCTTTTGTAGAGGAACTTGGAGACACCTGGGTAATCAACCTTTTCCCGTCCTTGCCTTCCTCAACTTCCTTATTAGTCGATTTGGCAGAATCGGGTTGATACCCCACATGTTCATAAAACCTTTGGAGCTCTTCACCTTCCAAATAGCTCATATGGCTCTTTGGATAAATATCTATCTCACTAAGTTTCTCCATTATCCTTGCACTTGTCGTTTTCATCTGCTTTGCCAAATCGCAGACCTTAATCTTGTTATTGTCCAATAGCTCCACCTCCGTGTTTTTCAATATATTCCTTAATCTCTTCCACAAGCCTGTCATAAACTTCATTATCTATATGCACCTTAAATTCCTTTTCCAACTTGCGAGCCTTTCGCATCATATCAACGCAATCAAGATTCGGGCAGGTGTACGCACCCCGACCATTTTTACGTCCCGTAGGATCAAAGTGCATGTTACCTTCCTTGTCCCTAACTATCCTGTACAACTCTCTCTTTGGTTTTGACACATTGCAACCGATGCACTTACGCATCGGCACTTTTTTCATTTTCATAATCTCCAAGCACCCCTATCCTGATTTAATGTACACAAGCGAAAAGTAATTTACTGCATATCCGTCTCCTCGCCGCTCATTTCATCATTTCCATCATCGCCTGAAAGGGTAATAACCTGTGCTCCTTCATCATCCGAACTGTAGTCGATATATTCATCGTCGCTTGGTGAACCGGCAAAGAGTTCCTCTTCGATAGTAGCCCTTATCTGAGACTCGCTCTTTATGTCAATTTTCCATCCTGTCAGCTTTGCAGCAAGTCTCACATTCTGACCTTCCTTGCCAATTGCCAATGACAGCTGATTGTCCGGCACTATAACTGTCGCTGTTTTTTCACTCTCGTCAGCAAATACCTTGATTACTTTTGCAGGACTCAGACTATTTGCAATCAGCTCATCAGGAGTCGCACTCCATTTAATAATATCTATTCTCTCGCCCTTCAGCTCGTCACAGATTACCTGGACTCTTGTCCCCTTCTGACCAACACATGCGCCAATGGGCTCCACATTCTCGTCATGGGAATATACGGATATCTTGGTTCTTGAACCGGGTTCCCTGGCAATATTTTTGATTTCAACAATACCTTCCTGTATCTCTGGCACCTCCAGCTCAAACAGGCGCTTTACAAGGCCTGGGTGAGTTCTGGATATTAAAATTACAGGATCCTTGTTGGTCTTCTTTACTTCAAGGACATAAGCTTTTATCCTCTCATGCATATGGTAGTTCTCACCATCCACCTGCTCTGATTGCAAAAGTTTTGCCTCGATTTTACCCAGTTCCACATATATTGTTTTTTCTCCTCGGTTATTCCTCTCAATTCTCTGTACTGTACCGCTGATAATATCCTTCTCTTTAGTCTTGTACAATTCATACAACTGATTTCTTTCTTCCTCGCGTATTTTCTGTATGATAATTTGCTTGGCTTTCTGAGCAGCAAGCCTGCCAAAGTTCCTGGTTGTTATCTCAAACTCAGCCACATCGTCAACCTCAAATTCCGGATCCATCTTTCTTGCTTCCTCAAGGGAAAGTTCAGTTGCAGGATCAGTAACCTCGTCCACGACAACCTTTCTCTCATAGCACCTTATTTCGCCTGTTTCACGGTTGAATTCAACTCTAGTATTTCTTCCCTTAGGCATTCCAGGCTCCGATGCTCTGCTAATGGAGGTATTTAAAGCATCCTCTATAGCTTTAATAATGATCTCCTTATCAATTCCTTTGTCTTTTTCAAGTTCATTCAACGCATACAGCAATTCAGCACTCATTTACTTAACTCCCTTCAACTCAATCAAATTTAATTGCTCTTTTTACTTTGGAAACATTTTTCATGTCAAACTCCAGCACGTTTGACTTCTCATCTGTGATTTTCAACACGTCTCCGTAAAGTCCGTCAAGATAACCTTCATATGTCTTTCTACCTTCCACCTGCGTGTATAACCTGACCTCAACCAAATGACCTTCATATCGCTTGAAGTCCTTTTCCGTCTTCAGCGGCCTGTCAATACCAGGTGAAGATACTTCAAACACATATGATTCCTGTATTGGGTCAAGTTCGTCGATCATAGGGCCGATTGCCTTGGCAACCATTTCACAGTCGTCAATCGTCACTCCGCCCCTTTTGTCGATATATACCCTCAGGTATTTTCTAGAACCTTCCTTTACATATTCTACATCAATCAAATCTATGTTCATTTTCTCAATTTCAGACTCAACTAGATTTTTAACTGTTGCTGCAATTTTCGACATCTTAAGCACCTACTTTAAAATTTAAAATGAAAGAGTGGGACCTCCCACTCTTTCGTCACTGTTGATATAGCAACTATACAACTAGTATTATACACATTGTATCAAATAAAGTCAATGATAATTTTGACGTCAGTTATACCGTTTTAAGAACCTTTCCTCAATATCAACAATAATTATATCTTCGCCTATCCTTTTTATTTTGCTAAACGGAATAACTAGCTCATTATCCTTTCCAAGTCCGCCAAAAAGCTTTGTGGTTCCGCCCACCACAATAGCTTCAATTCTGCCTGTCTCAAAACTGACATCACAATCGCAGACATAACCAAGTCTTCTGCCATCGGATAAATTGATTACCTCTTTCTTTTGAAATGAGCTGACCCTGCCCACAACAATCCCTCCGTATGCTTGAGGCACAACTCATCCTTTGGCTTTACTCACACTACGTATTTCCTCATACTCTTCAATGCATTTTTTTCAAGCCTGGATACTTGTGCCTGACTTATTCCTATTTCCTCCGCAACCTCCATCTGGGTCCTGCCTTCGAAGAACCTCATATCGATTATGAGCCTTTCTCTTTTTCCAAGTCTGTCAAGCGCATTACTCAAAGTCATGTTCTGCTCCCAAACATGGTTGCTGACATTGTCATCCTTAATCTGATCCAGCACGCATATGGATTCCGTTCCATCCTGGAATATAGGATCATACAAGGAGATTGTGTCCTGAATGGAATCCATCGCCATTACCAGTTCCTCTCTTGATATATCCATATCCTTCGCTATTTCAGATATGGTAGGTTCCCTGTTGCTCTCATTAAACAATCTTTCCCTTACATGCAGGGCCTTGTATGCGGTATCCCTTAACGACCTTGATACCCTTATCGCGTTATTATCCCTAAGATACCTGCGTATTTCCCCAATTATCATAGGTACCGCATACGTTGAGAACTGTACATTCTGCGTCACATCAAAATTATCTATAGCTTTAATCAGGCCGATACATCCGACCTGGAACAAATCATCTACCTGTTCACCTTTGTTGTTGAAGCGCTGAATCACACTTAAAACTAGTCTGAGGTTACCTTTTATAAATTCTTCCCTTGCCTTTTCATCGCCTTGAAGAATCCTTTCGAAAAGTTCCTTCTTTTGCTGATTGCTCAAAATGGGAAGTTTTGACGTATTTACTCCACATATTTCAACCTTGTTAATTATCATGACGAACCTCCGAATACTTAGTTTGACACGGGAACATTTTTGCCCCTTCTTTTTTAGATTATTGCCATCGGAAGTTCTTTTAATACGGAAACTGATTGTTAAACATTTACTCAAAAAATTATGTACTTATGACATTTTTAATATCTCTTTTCTAAGTCTGTTAATTATTCTTTTTTCCAGTCTGGAAATATATGACTGAGAAATACCAAGCATGT
>DUPL01000101.1 GCA_012838385.1 Clostridiaceae bacterium | reverse complement strand
TCATAGTAGTATTGTTTGCAGCACATAATTGCCATACTTGCATATATTTATATACCAATCGCATTCCAGATACTATACACATCCATTTATTTATAGAAACTTTACTGATAATATGGTAAGATAAAGTCAGATGGGCTGAATGGAGAATACTTGTTTGGAGTTGGATGTTATGAAAAGAATGATTGAGAATTTTAAGGTAAGGAAGCAAGAAAGAATAGCTTTCAAAAAGGAACTCAAAACACTGAAAAGCGATACATTGAAAGCTTATAAGGATTTCCAGAAACTCTTTGAAGACAAGAACAGATATGTCTCCTTGAATGAAATGCTCGATTGGCAGGACAGGCATGAGGAGCTTCATGACAGAGTGTCCATAATTCTGCAGTCCAAGGATTTCAAATACATTCTCAGGGTGTTCAGAGATGATCTGAACATGATAATCAGAATGTTCAAATTGATTGAAAAGTATAGAAAAAGACATAACAAGCCTGTTGTTGACAAGATGATTGGTTCTGTAGATCAAAGCATATTTAATATAAATGGTGTGATTCTTAACAAGGAACAAAAAACAGCTGTTGTAGTGGATGAAAAAAGGCTCAGACTAATTGGTGCAGGTACATCGGGACTTACACATACCTGTGTTGGTAAAGTGAAGTATCTGGTAAAGGGTAAAAATGTGCCTGAGGATAATATATTGTTTTTGACCAATAGCGGAAAGAATGCTGATAAAGTAAATCGGATGCTTGAAAAAGAGGGAATTTCGCCCATTGCCAAAACATATATCGACTACAGTGCTCAGGTGCTTGCCGACCATGGAAAAGAGGTGCCTGATGTTGTTGATGTGGACTATGAAGAATTTGCAGAAAGCACAATTAAAAAGTTGTTGGAGGAAGAGGAGTACAAGTCCAGGTTTGTAGACTATTACCTAAACTTCAGGCAGGCAGGTAGTGTTGTTTTTGATTTTGATGATTATGAGGATTATTTGCAGTTTCTGGAGGAATATCCTCCTATTGCACTGGACGGAACCAGAATGAAGAATTACGAGCATCTTGCTGTAGCTGACTTCCTGTACAGAAACAATATAAGGTACAGGTACATGCAAGACTATTGCGTTAGAGAACTGGATTATGATGGAACTTCATACAAGCCAGTTTTCTATCTGCCAGACTTTGATATATATATTGAGGTGTTTGAAATAAATGCCGCAGGTGAGGCCAGATTTGACACGGGTACGTCCCTGGTTTCAGAGACACCTACAGAGATATATAAAAAGAGGATGCAGCGTATAAGAGAAATTCATGAAAAGAACCACACTGTGATGGTGGATGTGTTTACTTACGAGCTTATGGAATCCACTCTGGTTGACCACTTGCAGACAAAGCTCATGAAGCATTTGGCTGTGTTTGCTCCCATGAGTGCGAATGCTCTTTTAAAAATCATTCTTGAGAGAAATCCGTTTTTAATCCGTGAAATTTCAGTAGTGCTTGGCGAGCTGTTGCAGCTGGCCAGAGACAACTCTGAAACATGGCAAGAAATCATTTTCTTGAACAGAGAAAGCATGAAAACAAAGACCAGATGGTACAAGAGAAATGAAAGTGTGTTTTCATTGCTTATGCCAGTATACGAAACATATTTAAACTATATCGGTGACAATACGGATGCATTTGGTATTGTACAGATGGCATCCGAGACCATCAGGCTGCAGAGAAGGTCTCTTGGTTATACACATATTATTGTTGACGATTTTCACAACACGAACAGACACATGCTGAACTTGCTCAGGAATGTATGGCACATTGTAATGGATAAGGCAAGTATAATTGTTGCGGGTAATGACTGGCAGACCAAGAGTGGTATTTGTGCTTACGACTTTTCATATTTCACGGAGTTTTCGAGATTCTTTGGACACTCCGAGTCCATTAAGTTTACAAGGGTATTTTCCCAGGGACAGAGATTGTGGAGCATGAATGCAAGGTTTGTTGAACGCAACACCATGCAGGTGAGGAAGTATGCAAGGTGTGAAATGGCAAGTCCTCGCGATTGTGTGACGCTCTTGTCTTACGAATGCAAGAAGGAAGATACAAAGTCCCTTTTTGATGAAAATGAGATTGAGATTATGAAAAACACTTTACAAAATTATATAAATTCACTCCCAAATGAATATTCTGTAATTTTAGTGGGAAGATTTAAGGAGGATATTGTTTTGGCTTCCAAAATGAATCTTTCAGATATTCCCGTTAAAACCGTATACGATCTTGATGAAAGTGCGGACGTCGTCATCATCATCAACGCCAGAAGGTACAATATGGGATTCCCGGACAGAATGATGGGGGAGAACGTAAAGAGTTTATTCGGCATAAAGCCTGAATTGTATGCCTTTGCCTCTGAAAGACGTTTGTGGCATCAGGCAGTATCCAGAGCACGTGTTAAAGTTGCGTTTCTGTTTAATTCAGAGAATAGGTCAAGGTTTATAGAAGAATATATCTAAATGGCTTGTCACCATGTTCATAAAGGATAATTTAGGAAATGTTTAACTTTTGTTGCGTGTTACTTTATATTTAAACTATTTATTATTTAATATCACCAAATATAATTATACGCATAGACAAATTGATGTTCTAAAGGAGGTTGGCGAAATGAGTGAAAGATTAGAATATGGTGACCACGAAGCTCAGGAATACTTGGAAGATGATCGTGTTGATACCAGTGCGCTTAAGCAATATCTTAGGGAAATTGGCAAGTACAGATTGCTTGAACCCAAAGAAGTGGAAGATTTGTTTAAGAGAACAAGAGATGGGGACAAGGAAGCATACAACAAGCTGGTAGTCCACAACCTTCGTTTGGTTGTAAAATATGCCAAGATAATAAAGAAGACGTACAAGGTCGAAGAGTCCATTATGGATTTGATTCAGGCAGGAAACATAGGATTAATGCGTGCTGTTGACAAATACGAGTATAAAAAAGGATATGCTTTCAGCACTTATGCTACCTGGTGGATTAGACAAAGTATTGTTAGACATATATATGACAACGAAGGAACCATTAGAGTTCCTGTTCACATGAGCGAAAAGTTCATTGCAATTTCAAAGGCTATAGAAGCATTTAAGGAGCAGGAAGGTAGGGAACCAACCTTCGAGGAACTTAAAGAGCATGTAAAACTTTCTGAAAAGGATTACAAGTTGTACAAGACCTTTGATAAGAATGTTGCATCCCTCAACACCACAATAGGTGAAGACGGAGATAGTGAGCTTATGGATTTCATCTCATCTGACGATTCGCCAGATCCTGTGTATGAAGAAGCAAAGAACATATTGCTTAGTGATACAGTCAGGGAAGTTCTTGAAAAACTTGACAAGAGGGAAGGATATATCATACAAGAGAGATTTGGTTTGAACGGCAGAACCCCAAAGACGCTGGAGGAGATTGGTTATGACCTGGGTCTAACCAGAGAGCGTGTAAGGCAGATTGAAAGTGTGGCCATGAAGAAACTGAGAACATCCGCCAAGGCAAGCAGCATAAGAGCTTTTGCATAGATTTGAAATAAATATGGACAAGCATAAAAAACAGGTGAGCATTCATGCTCACCTGTTTCTTATGCTTACTTTTTCTTCGGCTTTGCCAGTATAACTGCTACAACTATAATTATTGCTGCTGCAATCACACTGAATACCACCAGGTGGACTGCGGTCCAGTTTGCAGGGTTAAAAATATTTGCAAAGAAGTTTGGTGAAGATTTCTTTGTGGCAGGTGCAGTACCCAAATATCTAAAAGCGAATCTTGAGTCGGGAGCTGCGTCGCCCATATCCATGAACTGCATTACATCACCGGTTTTTGTGGAGTTGTCAGCCCACTTGAAATCAAAGGATGCCAGTTCTTCAGTTATACCCAGTATGCTCTTTGATACCTTGATTGCGATGAAGTTGTCGCCCATGAAGTATTCTGCATCTCCAACTTTTTCAAAGTCCCAATCGTTGTCTACAAACTTTTCAACTGAAACAGTCTTGCCATCACGGCTTCTGTTCAGTACAAAGTCATAACCTTCCCAACCGGTTTCATGATTTATGTCTGTGTTTATAAACAGGTTCATCCAGTTGTCTTCATCGACAGTTACAAGATCATGTGCAGTGGCTATCAGGAAGTATAAATTGTCCGCATCCTGCGAAACCTTTGCATAATCAAGATCGTTTCTTCCTGTGTTGTTGATGTAGGTGTACACGCCACCCCATGAAAGGTGCCTTCTGAAGGTGGTATCGTTTAGGTGATCCCTAAACTCAGGTCCTACATCCGCCCACTCGGAAATACCCTTTGATATGTCAATTGTCTTCTGTCCGGAAGCAACTGGAGTTTTGTCCATTCCCTTGAACTGCCTTATATAGTTTACCATCTGGTAGTAGTAGTTGTCTCCGAATCCAACTCCAGTACGTAGTTTCATTGGTTCGCCGTCACGGCTGAATTCAGGGTTGAATTGGTCAACCAGGTAGTAACCAGGAGTCAGGGTGTGTCCTGTGGTCTGCTGCTTGTTCTGTGTCTTCTGAACGCCCGCATACCACTCGTTCCATCCTGTAATCATTATTACTTTAGGATTCTCTTTAAGAGCATGTTTGAACTGCTGTTCAAAACAAAGTCCATACTTTGATGTTTCCAGTGAAAAGTCAAAATCCTGTAGTCCGTTGCCGTAATCTTTTTCTCCCACATAGCTTCTGCCAGTGCTAGTGTGAGCATGGGTTCCCATGGTAACGGAGATCTGTTCGATTACTCCATCGAAGTTCCTTCCGGGTGCCTGTGGATGCCAGTCAAGCCAATCCCAGTATCCTGCAAATGATTTGTCTTCCTCGTATCTTGAGGCCTGCCAAGCCCAGCATTTTCTTATGGTAAACTTGGATAACCACTCTGCAAATTCTCCGCTTTCATAGAATTGTTTTATCTTTGAATTAGAATTAATAACTTCGTAGAACTGTTCTCTTGTCTGAGGTGTTGTGCCTGATACGGTCCAGAGATCGCCTTCTGGATTATCGTTGTTTCCAAGAATGAGAGGTTTTCCATCCCACTTGAACAGAAGTTCCTCGTATTCAGGAATAGAGAAGATGGTATCCTTGATTGTATACATGTCAATTACCAATGTAGCGGGCATGTCTCCGCACATGGGCACAATCTGTGGTGTCTGGCCACCTTTTCTTCTTATGTCAAGCCAGGTATCGAAAAGAACCTTCACGCTTTCAGGGTAAGTCTGGGCGTTTGACATGTCAAGGAAAATGAAGTCTATGCCTGCGGCCTGGAACATGGCTGCGTGCTTTCTGTAAATCCATTCATCGGTGGAAAGGTAGTAACCGAAATATGGTTCTGCCCAGTGTCCTCCAGGTGAGTTTGGCAAGAAAGCTTTCAGTGCATCAAGGCCCTGTTCAAGATATATTTTTGTATGGTCGCGGATCTCTCCGCCACTTGAGTGAACGTGGTTGATGAAGTAAAAGAGACCTACATATTTTTCATTTTTTCTGTTTCCTGCTTCTTCATTATCGGGAGTTTTTCTTCCCAGATCGTCCACTGCAAACCAGGTGGAGTAATCGATATCTCTGCCGTGGCGTTCTACATACTTTTGTGTTATTTGTCTGTTTGCATACTCAACATTGTCCAATGAGCCCTGTAGCTTGTCCACATCCATTCTCAAGTAGCCGGCATGTGGAACGGTTTCATTCTTCATGGCTGCAAGTTCGTTTCCGTTGGCATCGAAGAGCATAAGTTTTTCGTTTTCAATTGTTACACTACAAATAACAGTGTCGTTGATTCTAAATTCAATAGTGTCAAGATTGTCAAGAACTCTGACATTCTGTTCCGTTGACAAATCCATACCGTGATTAATCGTTTCCTTCAATTTAGTTGATGGATCCTCTACCACAAGGTTGTCCTTCGTCAGTGTAAACCAAAGGCCCTGTGTTCCTTTAATTGTTACGTTTGAAAAGAGCCTAGTGCCTATTGATATCTGTCCTCCTGTCATGACCAGGTCGAAGGTAAAGTATCCTGGCTCAAGGCCGTAGTCGTCTCCAATTGTAAACCCGGGCCTTATTGAAAATGACCTTCCAGACTTGCATGTCAGCTTGCCATTCTCTATAACGGCACTGGAGGCTGAGGATATTGCCCATTCATCCTTGCTTGTGTATTCTTTCAAGTCGGATACGGAAAAATCCATTTTGTAGACATTCTCTACGGATTCGTATGCTTTAGTGTCCCTTGGTTCAAATCCCGACTCGCCCTGAGCGGGTACAAGTATACCAAGGCAAATGACTAAGCAAATGATTATTTTAAGTATTTTCCACATATCACACCTCATCAAATTATTGTTGATAAATATATTATAATGATTAATAGAAAATTTTCAATGTTTAATTCAAATTAACATTACGATAGCTCGCTCATGCCGGTATACAGGTTGTAGTATCTGCCTTTTAGGTCAAGCAAATCCTCATGGTCTCCACGCTCTATAATTTCACCGTTTTCAATAACCATGATGGCATTCGCATTTCTCACAGTAGACAGCCTGTGGGCAATAACGAAAGTGGTCCTGTCTTTCATCAATGTATCCATTCCTTTTTCTATGAGCTTCTCCGTCCTAGTATCGATGGAGCTTGTTGCTTCGTCAAGTACAAGCACCGGAGGGTCTGATATGGCTGCTCTTGCAATGGATACAAGCTGCTTTTGACCCTGGGACAGATTTATGCCGTCTTTGGTCAATATGGTGTCATAGCCTTGTGGAAGCCTTTTTATAAAGGAGTGGGCATTTGCAATCTTTGCGCTCTGGACAACTTCTTCGTCGCTGGCATCCAGCCTTCCGTACCTGATATTGTCCTTTATGGTTCCCTCAAAAAGATGCACATCCTGCAGAACGAAACCCAATGTCCTTCTAAGGTCCGCCTTCTTTATATCCCTTATATCTATTCCGTCATACGTTATAGTTCCTTCCTTTATTTCATAAAAACGGTTCAAAAGGTTCGTGACTGTGGTTTTTCCAGCACCCGTTGATCCGACAAAAGCAATCTTCTGACCGGGCTTTGCGTAAAGTGAAAGATTCTTTAGAACAATAACATCCTCCACATATCCAAACACAACATTATTGAATCTTACATCTCCTTTTAGCTCGGTAAGCTTGTAGCCATCAGGAGTCGGAGTTTTCCATACAGGAATTAGATTCTCCTTCTGGCACTGGGTCATGTCAACAAAGGGTTTGTCGACATGAACAAGCTCGTTGTTCTCATTCCTTTTTGCAACCGCCAGTGTGGTTTTTCCATTGTCCTCCTCCGGCTCCTCATCAAGAACAGAAAAGATTCTTTCTGCACCTGCAATCGCTGCAAGAAGAGTGTTGGTCTGGTTTGCAATCTGTGTAATGGGCTGTGAAAATGCTCTTGTAAACTGGAGAAAAGAAGCCAGCGTTCCCACGTCCATGGCAAAGAAGGCAAGATTTACAGGGTTTGCAATAAGGAGAGCACCTACACATGCAGTAATTGCATACTGTACATAAGACAGATTTCCCATGATGGGCATAAGTATTCCTGCATATGTCTGGGCATCTGTAGATGCCTTTCTGAGTTCTTCATTAAGCGCTTCAAATTCGCTCTGGTTTTTCTCTTCGTGATTGAATATCTTTACGACTTTCT
>DUPL01000100.1 GCA_012838385.1 Clostridiaceae bacterium | reverse complement strand
TCCCATTTAATCTTGGTTATACCGAGCCTATGGGCAATTGGAGTATATATCTCCAAAGTCTCCCTTGCCTTCGTTATTTGTGAATCAGTATTCAAATATTGAAGGGTTCTCATGTTGTGAAGCCTGTCGACCAGTTTTATGAGGATGACACGAATATCGTCCGCCATCTTGAGAAACATCTTTCGAAGATTTTCAGCCTGAAGCTCTTCTTTTGTGGTGGTAGGGATTCTTTTAAGTTTTGTAACCCCGTCCACCAGATATGCTATTTCATGACCGAATTCAGACTCAACTTCCTCGAAAGTTGTTGAGGTGTCTTCTATCACATCATGCAGCATTCCAGCAATTATGGTAGGCAAATCCATTTCCATTTCAGCCAGCATAATAGCTACTGACTCCGGATGAACGATAAATGCTTCGCCTGATTTTCTTTTTTGGGCAGCATGTCTTTCTGTTGCAAACGCATGCGCCTTTTCAAGCAAGGCTATGTCTGCTCCAGGATTGTACGACAATATCATATTTATCAACTGTTCCAACTTTGCATTATCGTTCATTGCGCTACCTCCTCTGCTACTTTTTAGTATTGCTTATCTTTCACCATTTAATGCTTTGTATAAATGGGATGTATCAAGTTCCACTTTTTCAGCATCCAAATTCAAAGTGTAAATCTCTTTTGTGTCTCTTCTAACTAAATCCAGCTCTATAAATACATCAAGAGCCTTTCTTAACTTGTACCAGTTGAATCCTTCACTTTGTAAAATTCTTCTTATATTGTATAAGTCATAAAACCTAAATCCATCTTTGTAAAATTTCCTTAACACCTTGTAAAACAGCAGCATATCACGTCTTGTAAGCGTAAAACTGTTGCTCATACAATAATCGTTATTATACCTTTTTTCTGTTGGATTTTCAATATTCAGCCCGCAGTCATGAATGTCTTCAACAATCAGGGAAAGACTCTCGGTGTTGTTGTAACTGTTCACCTCCATGCGGAATGCAACAGATACACACTCAAGACTGCTTATAATCGAGCAAAAAGGTCCTTTGCTGAATGCAACACCTTGAACAACATTTCCATTCTCTGTCTGAAAATTAATTCTCAAGTGTTTGTCATTCCCAATCTTGGAGCATGACGCCACCCTTAAATTCGTGGCACATAATACAGGAACTTCATTGCCCTGACCGTAGGGTTCAATTATTTTTAGAAGTCTTGCGTTTTCCAGCGTCAAATCCTCATGCCCAACAACTCCATCTATTTCAAGGTATGGAATCCTGAAACTTACTTCCGCTTCCTTAACAGCATACTCATTCAATATCTCAATCACTTTTGGTATGTTGGCCACATCCATTGTAAGGCCTGCCGCCATCTCGTGTCCACCAAACTTAATCAGCAAATCTTCAGCCGTTGAAAGTCCTTTGTAGAGATTGAACCCTTCCACACTTCTTGCTGAACCTCTGACAAGAAAATCCGAATCCTCTTCATAAGCAAGCACTATTGCCGGCTTGTTGAACCTCTCCATAAGCCTTGCAGCTACTATACCGATAACGCCGTGATGCCAGTTTTTCCCCACCGCAATTACAACCGAATCCTCATCCTTTGACTTTAGATTCTCAGGCAACAGGGCTTCCTGTAAAGTCTTTGCCTCAAGCTCCTGCCTTCTTGCGTTCTCGCTAACAAGTTCCATGGCATAGCCTCCTGCAACATCTTCGTCATCAGTAAGAAGAAGATATACAGCTCTTGAGGCTTCACCCATTCTGCCCGCCGCATTTATTTTCGGCACCACATTAAATGCTATGTACGTTGCAGTCAGATTGACACCATTTTTACCGTTGGAAAGTTCAATTAATTTTGTTAGACCAATCCAGACTCCTCTTTCCACCATCTCAAGCCCATTTTTCACGTAGATGCGGTTTTCACCCGTTAAGGGAACCGCATCTCCAATTGTACCAATCGCAACAATAGGCAGGTATTCATAAACTTCCTCATCAAGACCAATGGCATAGCCAAGTGCGGACATAAGTTTGAACGTAACTCCAACCCCTGCCAGATCCTTGTGTGGAAATGGACAATCCGGCCTTGTTGGATTTACGCATGCAACGCAATCCGGAATCGTTTCACCACACTGATGATGATCTGTTACAACTACATCAATACCCTTGCTTTTGGCATACTCTATTTCTTCATGATTCCTTATGCCGCAATCGACAGTAATAATCAAGCTTGTTCCTCTTGAACTTATGTAATCGATGGCTTCCACACTCATGCCATAGCCTTCCGACAACCTGTCTGGAATGTAAAAGTCAACATCAATATCAAGAAAACATGTCAGAAAATGATACAGTATGCTTGTGGATGTTATCCCATCAGCATCATAATCGCCATATATTGTGACCTTTTCTCCAATGTCGCTGCTGTGAAGTATTCTCTCCACGGCTTCTTCCATGTCCTTAAGCATCATTGGATCCGTCAACATGTTCAACTGAGGATTTAGAAAGCTTTCGATATCCTCCTCGCTGCAAACGCCCCGTTTGCTTAATATGTCAATTATGTATTCAGGCACATTGAATTTTCTTGCTAAAAAACCGGTGTCTTCTTCACTCATGCATCGACTGCGGATTCTCCAGCTTTTTTCAAACATTTATTTTCTCCTTGTACTGCAATATAAAACAAAAAGACCTCGCAACAGAAGGTCTTTGTTAGTTTTTGAACTATAACCGCTTTGGAAAAGAAACAATTATTAATATTTGCGTTTCCTTGCAGCTTCAGCTTTCTTTTTTCTTCTTACACTGGGCTTCTCGTAATGTTCCCTCTTGCGATATTCGGCGAGAACACCGTCTCTTGCACAGTATCTTTTGAAACGCTTCAAAGCACTATCTAACGACTCGTTTTCCTTAACTCTAACTTCGGGCATGACATCCCCTCCCCTCCACGGTTGCGGTTTAAGACACAATTTTCCTTTCAATTCGACGATTCACCTAAGCCTTATTATAAAAGAATGTGTCGCATAACATATTATATATCATATAAACAAGCTGTGTCAACTAATAATTTTTGAATCGAACCATCATAAGGGGTAACCCTTTTAAGTTTACCCCTTATTGTAAAAATCAAGCTCAACCTGCCTTTTCAAAAGCTTCAAGCTCATATATACTGAACCAACCGTTCTTCTCACCACTAATCCTAATATATCTAACCTCTCCCTCCACCTTAATATCATCATAAAGAGAGGGATTGGAGCTCTTTTCCAAAATCTTTGTCCAATTGGTACCATCAACAGAGGTTTCCACCCTGTAAAAAACATTGCAGGCTTCCCAGAATATTATGATATTCTCAATATCATAAACCGCCTCCAGATCTACTTTCAGCCAGTTCATGCTGTCATTTGAAGGAGCCAAACCACTCCATCTTGTGGAGTAAGAGCCATCCACCGCATTCTGTGCACGCAAATCTCCTTCATGCACATTGCAGGTTGCTTTCTTGTTTAGAGCAACATTGGCACTTCTTCTAAAGGAAGGCAATCCATCCTTTTGATTCAATACATTAAACTCATTTACAGGAACACATCTGTTTTCTACATCCTGGATAACCTTTTCTTCCAGTTCTGTTTCATATGTTTTGTGAATTTTCTTTACAGAAGAACCTATGGAGAACACATACTTGCCACCCTCCACCATCCATCTTGAAGTATCTGAAACATATGTCTTTAGATCTTCTTCCTTTACAACCAATGTAAGGGTTTCCTTTTTACCAGGCTTAAGATCGCCTGTTTTGGCAAAGGCAACAAGTTCATACTTTGGCTGTTCCTGAATAGAACCAGGTTTTGTCACATATACCTGGACTACATCCCTGCCTGCCCTTTTACCAGTATTCCTGACAGTTACCTTGAATTCAATTTTATTTCCTTTCTTCGTCATTTTGAAGTTTGAATATTCAAAACTGGTGTAGGACAGGCCGTAGCCAAACTCAAAGGCAGGCTCTATTTCAAAGGTTTCATAGAACCTGTAACCCACATAAATATCTTCAAAGTATATGGAGGTAGCTGCATTGCCTGGAAAATGGTATGAAGAAGGCACGTCTTCATATTTACTTGGCCATGTTGAGACCAGTCTGCCTGAGGGATTTACTTTTCCAGACAATACGTCACAAATGGCATTCCCCGTTTCAAGACCAAGATATCCCATGTACAAAACTGCATCAGCCAGGTCAATCCAGGAATCTACCTCAATAGGGTTTCCTGTATTGAGAAGAACAATAGTTTTCTTTCCCTGGTTTCGAAAAGCCTTCGACACCTTTTCAAGCATATCCTGTTCTCTTTCACTGAGATAAAAATCTCCTTTTAGATTTCTATGGTCAGCGCCCTCGGTAGTCGTGCGGGATATTACAAAAACAGCCACATCCGAATCCTTTGCTGCCTTCTTAATAGTCTCATCATCAAGCACTACTGTTGTCCCATCATACAATTCCTCCCCTTTAGGCATTGGAGCAGGCCTGCAAGTTACATATTTCGCCATTATGTCAACGTTAAGAGTAAAGTATTCCGAGTTATTTAGTCCTTCCTGTATGTTTACGTTGTACGGAGTATGTACAAAACCTGACCCTTCCCCTGTGTAAACGGTGTATTTTTGACCATTGCCAAACAAGGCAACTTCACATTTTACAAGAGGCAATACTGAATCATTTTTCAGAATTACAACACTCTCAGCTGCTGCCTTTCTTGATAATATGGCATTAGTCTTATAGTCTGACTGGTATGTTTTCTTGCTCTTCTTTGCGGCAATGGACAGTATGTTCACACAGCACCTGTCAATTTCCTCCTGCGTAAGCTTTCCATTTCGCAGTGCGTTAAGTACCGTATTAACATAATTGGGTTCTCCAGGCATGTACAAATCATTCTGGGCTTTAACCTTTTCGTCAGCCGCTCCTTGAGAACCCCAGTCGGACATAACAAGCCCTTTAAATCCCCACTCCTCTCTAAGGATGCCTGTTAACAACTCCTTGTCCACACTGGTATACTTACCGTTTATCTTGTTGTAGGAAGACATTATGGTCCAAGGAGAGCTTTCCTTTACGGCTATTTCAAAGCCCCTTAAATATATTTCACGCAGAGCTCTTTCTGTTACTTCGGAACTTGACGTGCCTCTGCTGGTTTCTTGATTGTTCGCAGCAAAGTGCTTTAGCGACACCCCAACACCCATGGACTGGACACCATTGGTGTATGACGCTGCAATCTTTCCGGTTAGAAAAGGATCCTCTGAAAAGTATTCAAAGTTTCTGCCATTGAGGGGGTTTCTGTGAATATTCATTCCGGGCCCTAGCAGTATATCTACTTTCAGATTTCTTGCATCATTGCCCAAAGCCTTGCCAATTTCCTTCACAAGATTCATATCCCAAGTTTGGGCGAGATTAGTGCCGGATGGATAACTAATGGACCCTTTGGGATTTCTTACACCTGCAGGACCGTCGGAAAACACGAGAGATGGAATACCGTATTTCTCTAAAGGATATGTAAAGCCCGAGACCCCATCAACGAAGTCCGCATCGCCTGGCATTGCCTGATAGCCAATAACAAGCCTTGCTTTCTCCTCATCTGTCATTTGGGCAACAACACACTTTACAGTTCTTTCATTAAGTTGGACAAGGTAATCCTTTATCTGAATTTCCATTTCATCCATGATTTTGCCTTTTTTCTTGTCTTTAACACCCAGTTTGAAATTTGTATTACCCTTCAGACTATCCTCTTTAATATTAAAGGAGTACAAACCTTCCCCGTTTCCTTCCTGAATATGTTCTTCTCCTCCATATTCAAGATAAAATAGAACTTTCTCATCATCTTTGGCTGCATAGTAAAATTCAAGATTCACACCTTTTGAATCAACCTCAAATACATGCAGGGTAAGAAGTAGTGGCCTTTCAACTCCTTTGTTATTTGTGCATCCTGTCAAAACAATTACCAGTATTGATACCATCAGAACTATCCTTCTTTTCACGTCAACCCTCCAATCTATCATATACCATGAACTCATATATGCTGCCCCAGTCTCCACCCGGGCGTGAGAAAAGAACGTATCTTGCCTTTTCGTTTAATTTAATCGACAC
>DUPL01000099.1 GCA_012838385.1 Clostridiaceae bacterium | reverse complement strand
TTTTCGCGGTTGTAGGGCAGACTTACGACTTTGCTGGTCCATTCAATGTCATTGTATTCAAGAACTAAAAACTGTGCGTCAGTATTGTTGTTGGCGGGCAGGCCCGCACTTGGACAGAATAAAACTTTCTTCCCAAATATATTTTTTGAATATGACCTGTGGCTGTGTCCAAAGATAAAGTATTTGCAGTCTATGTCTTTAATATGGGAGTAAATGAGTTCGTCCTTTTCATAAAGCCAGTCTTTTGTTTTGACGGGCGATCCGTGACAGATGAATATTGAAGGATAGTCATCAATTTTAACTTTCATGGAAACGGGCATTGATTTGAAAAACTCAATGTCATTTTGTGTTATGTTTGAATAAGTGTAAAGAAGTGAGCCGGTGCTTGATGAGTATTTCCAGTTGTTGTTGGGGTTATAATGATGGTTTATCAGGTAATCTTCCCGGTTTCCCCGGATAAAAAAGCAGTTGTATTTTTCCAAACATTCGTATAACAGATTCATGGTCTTGCCGGGATAGGGACAGTCGGTTATGTAGTCGCCCAGGAACATAAGGTGTTTTATCCCTTCTTGCTCGACATACTGTAATATGGTTTCCAAAGCCAGATGATTTGCATGTATGTCGGAAATTGCGGCTATTTTCATATATTCTTCCTCCGTGATGTCGTCTTTTGTCTACCGCACTACGTTTTATTGCCTGCCTTAATTATACCACAGAAACGCCTTGTTTTCAATTTGCACATTTTTTGCTCCGGGATTCCTTTTTGTGCTATCATAGAGTTAGAGAAAAAAACAATAAATATAATTGACAGCGTCAGCTTGAGTTGTATATAATGTATCAAATCCTATTAATCAAGTAGGAATTAAGAGTATAAATTTAGGAGGTCTGTTTGTGAAGGTTTATAAAAGTTTTTCGGAGATGATTGGAAGGACACCCCTGCTTGAGGTGACAAACATTGAGAAAGAATTCGGGCTGCATGGAAAAATATTTGCAAAGCTTGAATATTTCAATCCTGCAGGCAGTGTCAAGGACAGAATAGCGGTGGCCATGATTGAAGAGGCCATTAAGGCAGGAAAGGTTAACAAGGATACTGTAATTGTTGAGCCTACCAGCGGAAACACAGGAATTGGGCTTGCTGCTGTATGTGCTTCAAAGGGTATGAAAATAATATTGACGATGCCGGAAACAATGAGTGTTGAAAGAAGAAATCTTCTGAAAGCTTATGGCGCTGAACTTGTATTGACAGAAGGCGCAAAGGGCATGAAGGGTTCCATAGCAAAGGCTGAAGAAATAGCAAGCCAGTATCCAAACAGTTTTATACCATCCCAGTTTGAGAACTTGGCAAACCCTGAAATACACAGGAAGACAACAGGTCCTGAGATATGGGAGGATACAGATGGAAAGGTGGATATTCTGGTATCCGGAATCGGAACTGGCGGCACCATCACCGGAGCAGGCGAATTTTTGAAGTCAAAGAATCCAAATATAAAGGTGGTCGCCGTTGAACCTACTGATTCACCTGTCCTGTCAAAAGGTGTAACAGGTCCTCACAAAATTCAGGGAATTGGAGCAGGATTTGTTCCAACAGTCTTGAATACTGACGTATATGATGAGATAATAACTGTTGCAAACGAAGACGCCTTTGAAACAGGCAGAATGATAGCTAGAAAGGAAGGAGTCTTGGTGGGAATATCCTCCGGTGCAGCCATGTATGCAGCCATACAGCTTGCGAAGAGGGAAGAGAACAAGGATAAAGTTATTGTGGCTGTGTTGCCAGACACGGGAGAGAGGTATTTGTCCACACCAATGTTTTCAAATGAGTAATGAGAAAAAGGCATTAATTGCAATGAGTGGCGGCGTTGACAGTTCAGTAGCCGCCGCTTTAATGAAAGAAAGAGGTTATGACGTTATAGGCATAACCATGAAACTGTTCAGCAATGACGATATAAATATTTCGGCAACCAAGACTTGCTGCTCCCTTGAGGATATAAATGATGCAAGGAGGGTGGCAGCTGAACTTGACATGCCGTATTACGTGCTTAACTTTACCGACAACTT
>DUPL01000098.1 GCA_012838385.1 Clostridiaceae bacterium | reverse complement strand
ATTGACCAAATTTGTTTTCTATTTTTATAAATGAATATTTGTTTTTGATTGTATCGGTACTCTCATACAGTTTTGATGGTGTTATGCCATAATGCTTCTTGAAAGTCTTGTTAAAATATGAAATGTTGTTAAAACCACACATATATGATACTTCTGAAATTGTGTACTTTTTTGTCATCAGAAGAGACTTTGCATACTTGCATCTTAATGTGTTTATATAATTAATGGCGGTCATGGAGGTCAGTTTCTTGAATGAAGTGCAGAAGTGGCTTCTGCTTAGTCCTGAAAGACTGCTCAGTTCGTCTATGGATATATCCTTTGTGAAGTTTTCTCGGATATATATAAGGGCGTTTATAAGGGTGTCTTTCTGCCTTATCATTTTATTGCTGCTTTCTTTTACACTTCTGTAGGTTACGTGTTGTCTGAAAAGAGTTACCAAAAGCTCTATAATCAGTGATTTAATAACTGAATCATAAAGAAGATGTTTGTTTTTGTTTTCATTAATAATACGATTTATAATATCTGACACAAGTTGTTCTTCTGGAACATGTTCGTTGAACCACAAAGAGTTTATGTCAGTGTGGAAAATACCTGATAAAAATTCATTCTCCACTACTATGCTCATATAGCTTAAGTTATTGCTTGCAGCAATAATCTTGTGAAGCGTGTCAGTGTTGATAATTACAGTTTCATTAGTGCATGAGGTTATGGACTCGCCATCGGAGATTACGTTGGCAGTCCCTGATAAAATATGTATTATCTCAAGGTTTTCATGCCAGCTCAAGAATGTTTCCCTTTTGTCGTAATTTTCACCCAGTTGGTTTATAGTTATAATATATGGAATGTTTGGTTCGTCAAAAGTATAAACCTCATACTTTATTTCTGACATTTGTGCTGCACCTTTCTAAAATGGTTATACTCGAAAACTACCATACAAATCGAATTGTGTCAATAACTAGCGCAGGGTTGCCAATTTTTACATGGAAATTAGGTATAAATAATATGGATTGATAATAAACCTAGGATAAAGTATAATTTAATGGAAAAGTCTGTTGAAGTGGGGAATACAATGGCTGACATAAAATACCGCTGGTTTAATCTCGATATCTGTATTGCAAAAAGCGACAGCTATGAAGATGTCGTAAAGGACAAGGATTATTTAATCGAAAACGAAATAGGATTGGTAGTGTCTGTATTTAACCACAAGTTCAGTATGATTCAAAAATGTGATGCTGATGTATTACTAAGACACTATATGTTTTGTGTAGAAAATTGGCCTCAGTTAAGTGATTGGGAGTTGAAAATGCTTCTGTCACTGGTTCTATACGAAACCGATTATGGAAGAAAGGTTGCTTTCTGGTTTGGTGACGATGAAGCAGAAGACGCATTTTTTAAAGCAGCTGGCAGACCTCATGAGTATGCTTACGTAACCCCTCCGGATTATATTAATGTTTGCGGTGCTTGCAAGCAGGGTAAATGCATAACCGAATATGTATGCTACACGGCAGGTTTGGAAGAAGCAAAACAGATATTTGAAAATGTTAGTATTAAGTCTCTTGCAAGAGCAAAAAACATGAGTCCTGAAGTCCTGGTAAAAGACCCCGTAAACTATCAAGGCGATCCACCAGATTATTTTCAATACGTTCCGTTTACCTGGGGCAACTGCTTTTTTGGTGACAGGACAGTGCTGGAAAAAATCCTTGGCAGAGTTATATATGAGGAAGATTTAAGAAACTTCTTTAGTCCTACTGTAAAATTCTACTTTAGGTATGATGATATAGCTGAATTGAATGATGCGGTATTGGATGGATATCACCCAGTCAAGGTGAGTGGCAGCGTGAGTCTTTCAAATCTGCTGGTGGCTTGCGTGATACCCCAGGAGCATAAAGACGGTTTAAGGGGATATCTGTCTCGTGATATAAAAGATCGTCTTGTTTATGCAGACAGAAGCACATGTTCAACAATATGGGATTGGGCGGAAACTGCGTATATCGCATTTGTAGAGTTTTTGGATAAATAAATTTATATTTATTTCCTCTTTTTGTTTGTTTTGCTGTATGGAACAGGTGAATTTTGGCAAAGATAATAGCAAAAAAGAATAAAGAGAGGGATTTAGGATGAACTGTAAGAATTGTGGTGCATTTATCAAGGAAACAGACAATTTCTGTGAAACATGCGAAAGACCTATAAGCAGGATTATTCCAATGAAGGAAAAGACAAGAAGCAGCAAAAATATAACAATTTTGCTGATTTTATTGATTATTACTTTTGTTTCCATTGGAATCCTGCTTAATATTTCGAGAATATTTGGAGCAACAGATCTGGGTATTGAGGCAAATCGCAAGCACTATGATAGTGCAATGACGAAGTTTACCTCGTCTTTAAAAAAGCACAATGGATATACGGATATTGTATTGACCAACGAAGAGCTTACTTCACTTGTCAAATACAACTGGCCTGAAACTGATGTTGTAAAAGACATGCAGGTAAAAATCAACAAGAACTCATCAATTGAAGCTGCAGGATTAATAAACAAAGATTACATTGCGCAATACTTGCTGACAGAAGACAACAGGAATTCAATTGATAAATTTTTTCCGATGTTTGATGCAATGCCAAAGTATACGGATGTGTATGCGAAATTCAGGTGCGAAATAAAAAACAACAGAGTAAACTATATTGCCATAGACAGGGTTGAAATAATGGGCATTGAAGTGCCTCAGAATCTGTACAAGAATACAAATACTTTGTATATGTTGGCAGATGGCATCAATCAATTTATTGAAAATGTTACTGAAAAGACAGGTGCCAGCTTTGACCTGGTAAAGGCCCAGTCAGGGAAGTTGATTGTAAAAGGCCTGCTTCCTGAAGTTGTGTACAAGGAAGATTTGGAAATGGCGATTGAGACTTTCTCGTTAAAGGGGTAATAAGAAAACCTTTGGTGAATGAAAACACCAAAGGTTTTTTCTATCTACTGAATTATGGAAAAGGCATAACTTGTAATGCTGTCGTATTTTTCATTCTTTCCGAGTATGGGTTGCAACCATTCCGGATTGTTGATGCTGTTGGGAAAGTATTGCGTTTCAAGACAGAAGCCTTCCTGACGTTTGTATACATATGATTCCTTCCCATAAAAATCAATATCAATGAAGTTTCCTGTATAAAGCTGTAATCCGGGCATGTCGGTAAAACAATCCATCTTGATACCTGTTTCTTCGCAATAGCATGAAGCTGCATAATTGCCCTGGTTTTTATCTAAAACAAAATTGTGGTCATATCCCTTTGCAAGAAGTATTTGAGGATCATAGGAATCAAGACCTTCACATATTCTTCTGTAGTTTCTAAAGTCAAATACGGTGCCTTCAACCTTTGCAATATTTCCCAAAGGAATAAGCTCATTGTCTGTTGGAAGATAACCATCGGCATTGATTTTAAGGAGTGTATTTCCGATATGACCGCTGTTGTGGCCTCCCAGGTTGAAATATGCGTGGTTGGTAAGATTAAGTATTGTATCCGCATCTGACCAAGCCTCGTAATGGATTGTAAGGGAGTTCATGTCGTCAAATATATATTTTACGGATACATTTAAGTTTCCCGGATAGTTTTCATCCATATGTTTGCTGAGAAGACCAAGTCTAATCCCGTTTTCTTGTTCAAGTATTTCAACCTCCCATATTCTTTTATCAAACCCATTGTACCCTCCGTGCAGATGATTATTGCCGTCATTTTTGGCAAGTTGATATGTTTCGTTGTTTAATGTAAAGGTTGCATTTTTTATTCTATTGGCGTATCTGCCAACTATTGCACCGAAATAACCGCGTTCGGCTTTAATATAATTGTTTATGTTTTCGAACCCTATAATTACATCCACCAGCATGCCGTTCTTGTCTGGAATGCATATGGATTTGATAATGCCTCCATAGTTTAGTATTTCAACATACGCACCTGTTTTATTTGATATTCTGTACAAGTTTATATCTTCATCGTTTAATGTATCAAATTTTTGTACTTCGACCATATAAAGAAACGCTCCTTAAAATTTTTTTCTTATGCATTCTAAATTATATTGACAAAAAATGCAACTATCATTACAATAACGTAAAAAGCAGAGCAGGTATCGTGCGTTAAGTACTAGGGGATGGGAGTAGAGCCCCTAGGCGAAAAACCTAAAGAGGTTTGCGATGCGATACTCCATCCGCTGTAGTTATATGGTAACATCTAATTACAACGAACTGCTCTCTTATACATATTTTAATTTAAGGGAGTTGTTTTTTTTGGAGAAGAATTTGAGGAAAATAATCATATCTGCCATGTTTCTATCACTGGCAGTAATATCAGCAACATTCATAGCAATAGACATACCACTGTTTGGCATTAAAGGTCTGGAATTAAATCCATCAGTCATATTCTATACTTTTCCGGCTTTGTTGTTTGGTCCTCTTTATGGAGGTATTGTGGCAGGCATGACCGATGCCCTGAGTTTTTTCCTGAAACCCCAAGGCTCATTTATACCTTGGATTAGTGTTGTTGTGTTTCTTGGAGGAGTTCTAAAAGGTTTCATATGGAAGGGTCTCAAGAAGTTTAACGACAAGAAAGTGCGTATTGTTGCACTTGTAATAGTACTTGTGATTTTGGCTTCCGGATTGGCAAACCGAATTATGCTATTAAATGACGGAGTGTATAAAGGATATATTGCCAGTGAGAGAAATGTTGTTAGCAAGGATACTGTCGATAATTTGATTGAAGAAGGAAAGGCGAGCTATGCAACGAAAGCAGCAGCCAAATTGTCCATTTATGCAAAAGAAGGCGCATATAAATCTGATTTTTCAAAAAGCATAAACTATCTTACGATTGGTTTTGAGGTTGCTTCACTGCTTGGTCTTATTCTCTTGTTTATTGACTTCTTGATTAGCAGATTTGACGCAAAGAAGGGAAGGGAGAGAAAAGCAAGCTACATTAAAGTGCTTATTGCCGTTCTTATCCCTGGATTGTTTGTTACAACTTTGAATACGCAGGTACTTATTTGGTTTATCTCCATATTCAATACCAGATCCTTCATGATAATGTGGGTGCTTAGAATCATACCTTCTTTCCTAAGTCATACCATTCAAGCATACTATGTTGCTATATTGTATGATGTATACGTAAAATATTCCAAGGGAAAAATATGATTATCCATTGATATTTAACCATGTAAATGATATCATATAATTTGTACTTCACAAGGGAAGGCATGTGATATCGATGGATGGTATTGGAAGCAAGGATGTTGCGGTTGCTGCATTAAAAATTGCAATATCCAAGGACAGGGAAGAAGAACGCAATCTAAAAGCTTTCTACCAACAGTCAGGTGTAATGACCGCTGGTGTTGATTTTGGTGGTGAGTTTATTACATCCATAACCAAGATTATTGAAAGAGCAGTCGTTGCGGCAAAAAGGGAAAGCATAATTATTGATACCCATACGGAAGAAGGAGCTGTTGCTGGTGCCACAAGAGAAGCAATATCCCAGCTTATGGCCAAAGCTATAGGTCTGAATGTGGGAGGTAAGATAGGGATTGCAAGATTTGGAGACCATATAAGTGTGGCGGTCTTTTTTGGCATAGGTCTTTTGCACCTGAATGAAATTGCGGTAGGTTTGGGACATAGAGTAATTTGACAGATGAGGTGTTGTATAGATTGATTAGTATAGCAATAGATGGTCCGTCGGGTGCAGGAAAAAGCACAATGGCTAAAACCATTGCAAAGGAATACGATTTTATCTATCTTGATACCGGTGCAATGTACAGGGCGTTTGCTCTGCATGTGCTGAATAACAACTATTCCATAGACGAGATAAACAATGATAATGTCAAAGAATTGTTTGACAGCTTTTCATTGGATATACAGTATGTTGATGATACCCAGCAGATGATTTTGAATAATGAGAATGTTAATGATAGAATCAGAACACCCGAGGTATCCCTTGCAGCTTCCAGGATAGCAACATTGCCTGCGGTAAGAATTTATTTTGTTGAGATGCAGAGAGAGTTTGCAAAGAATAAGGATGTTGTCATGGATGGCAGGGACATTGGTTCCTATGTGTTGAAAGATGCCGATGTGAAAATCTTTTTGACTGCTACTGTAGAAGACAGGGCACGAAGAAGATTTGAAGAGCTTCGAGAAAAGGGCAATACTGAAGTTACTTATGAGGAAGTTCTTGATGATATGAAACTCAGGGATAAAATTGACAGCAGTAGGGAAATAGCTCCTTTGACAAAGGCTGAAGATGCTGTTGAGATAAATACTACGGGTTTGGAAATAGAGCAAAGTCTGGAATTAATACGTAAAGTAATCAAGGAGAAATTATGTGGTTTTTAAGATTTCTGGCGAACATCATTTTCAGAGTGTTTATTAGGGTTAAAGTATATGGAGAAGAAAATATGCCTGAAAGTGGTCCTGTAATACTGGCGTCCAATCATGTTACGATGCTTGATATGTTTATGATTGGATGGAAGATAAAAAGAAAGGTTCACTGGATGGCAAAAGCGGAGCTGTTCAAGAACAAGCTTCTGGCAAAGATCATAACATCACTTGGTGCATATCCTGTAAAAAGAGGTATTCGCGACCAGTCTGCTGTAAAAAAGACATTGGAGTTGCTTGAAGAAGATAAAGTTATTGGTATTTTCCCACAAGGTACCCGCTCGAAAGAAAAAAATCTCAAAGCCAAATATGGCGTTGCAAGGTTTGCTTTGGAATCACAGGCTTGTGTATTGCCAGTTGCCATTTGGGGTAATATAAAGTTGTTTGGTAAGGCTTATGTGAGATTTGGAGAGCCATATAAAATAGAGAAAACCAAAGACAGCTATGCAAAAGATGAGTATATGCAAATTGCTAGTGATATTTTGACTAATATTTATGATTTGATGAGTGTTCCATCAAATGAATCAAAGAAACAATAGGATGGTGTAAATGGAGATAATAAAGGCAAAAACAGCAGGTTTTTGTTTTGGTGTTGCAAATGCGGTAAAAAAAGCATATGCATCTGCTGAAAGTGAAAAAGAAAAGAGAATCTATTCTTATGGATCTCTTATACATAACGAAAAGGTAATAGAACAACTGAGTGAACTTGGAGTCAGGACGATTAATTCATTTGAAGAAGTGGATCTGAAAGATGCAATTGTAATAATACGCGCTCATGGCGTAGGTCCACTTGTTTATGAAAAGTTGGAGCAGCTTAATTGCACTGTTATAGATGCAACATGCCCTTATGTGAAGAAAATTCACAATCTGGTCAGAAAGAAATCCGGATTAGGTGACAGAATAATAATAATCGGAGACAGAACTCATCCTGAGGTTATCGGAATTAACGGATGGTGTGACAATTCTGCGATAATTATAGAAAAACTGGAAGACGTGGATTTGATTGAAAACAAGGATAAAACGTACTCTGTAGTGTGTCAAACTACGTTTAATATAAACTTATTTGAAAAAATCTGCGAAAAATTAAAAAAAAGCTTTGACAAGTTGAATATTTTTGATACAATATGCAATGCAACATCTTTAAGGCAAAAGGAAGCAATGGAAATTGCTTCAAAAGTAGACCTTATGGTTGTGGTAGGAGGACGCAACAGTTCAAATACCCGAAAACTTTATGAATTATGTACTGATTTATGTGATAATGTAATTCATATCGAGTCTGCTGAAGAGATGGATGTTAAAAGTTTAAAAAAAATAAACAAAGTTGGTGTGACAGCCGGTGCTTCAACTCCGGACTGGATCATCGGGGAGGTTATTGGTGTAATGTGCGATGATGTTAAGTCAATCGAAAATGAAGTGAATGGTGAAGTAGAAAATGAGATTACAACTACTGAAACCAACGCGGAAGAAGTAATCAACGAAACTGCAGAAGTCAATGAGACAGCTACCGAGGTTGCGGAAGACGAAGAAACAAGCGTTGCTGAAGAAGTCGCAGAAGAAGCTGTAGACGAAGTTGCAGATGAAGCTGCTGATGAGGCTGAAGAGGAGGAAAATCAAGATAATACTTTTGCTTCAATGCTTGAAGAAACGTTGACAACTATCGCTAGTGGTCAGATAGTAAAAGGTCCTATCAACAAAATTGATGTAAAAGGCGTCTATATTGACCTTGGTTTTAAGTACGAAGGTTTTATATCCATAGACGAATTTACTGAAATTCCAGGATTTGAACTTGAAGACCTTAATATTGGCGATGAAGTTGAAGCCATGGTAGTGAAGGTCAGCGACAAGGATGGAGAAGCTATTCTTTCAAAGAGAAGAGTTGATTATAAAAAGAATTTACAACTCCTTGAAGATTCATTCGAGAACAAAACCCCTGTCACTGTAAGATTTACAGAAGTAGTAAAAGGTGGATTAATAGCTCATCTAGGCACAATTAGGATTTTTGTTCCTAGTTCACAAGTCAGCGACAAGTTTGTAAAAGATTTATCTACATACGTAGGTACATCTGCAGATATAATCATTATTAACTTCGAAAAAGGCCCAAGAGGCAAAATGAGAATTGTCGGCTCTAGAAGAGTTCTCGTAGAAGCTGAGAAGAAAGAGAAGGAAGAAGCTTTCTGGAGCAAAATCGAAGAAGGCGGCGTATACAAAGGAATCGTAAAGTCCTTTACTCCATTTGGAGCATTCGTTGATTTGGGTGGTTATGATGGTCTTGTTCATATATCCGAGCTTTCTTGGAAGAAAATAAGACATCCGAAGGAAGTATTGAAGATTGGACAGGAAGTTGATGTTAAAGTTCTTGAACTCGATAGAGAAAACAAGAAGATTTCATTAGGCTACAGAAAGCCAGAAGACAATCCTTGGTATGACGCAGAGAATCTTTATCAAGTTGGCGACATAATTGAAGTTACTGTAGTTAGATTTGTCAAGTTTGGCGTATTTGTTAATATTGCCGATGGCATCGACGGTCTTGTACACATTTCTCAAATCTCAAATAAGAGAATTGAAAAGGCTGAAGACTGTCTGAAACTTGGACAGAAGGTTATGGCTAAAATTATTGATACCAATATCGAAGAGAAGAGAATCAATCTTAGTATAAGAGACGTGATGCCATACGATCCTGAGCCAAAGCCAGGCGAAGAAGAAGCATTTGAGCAAAGGCCTACACAGAGAAGAGGTCGTAAGAAGTCAAGAAAAGCTGCCAATAATACAGCGTACACTTCAGATACAACCTTAGATTCAGGAGATAGCAGACTTGTTTCTTCCGATGAGCAATCTGGTACAACAACCATAGGAGAATTGCTCGCTTCCAAAATGCAAGAGTTGACAGGAGTCCAAACAAGTGATATAATAGAGTCCGAAGAAAATTAATAAAGTCCTCAAGCGTAAGGTAACACTTACGCTTTAATATGCGGATATGGCGGAATTGGCAGACGCGCTAGATTCAGGTTCTAGTGAGGGATTCCTCGTACAGGTTCAAATCCTGCTATCCGCACCAAGAATATTTGTCGTAAGATGTCGATTGCTTTGCAGTTGACATCTTTGTTTTTTTGTTTAATATTAATTTGACATACAAGTGACTTAAATCGGTAAAAATGGTAACAGGTGCATGAGATGATAATTGTTCAATGACAATTGAAAAGTGTACTGAATTGGGAATTTTAAAAGATCATAAAAAACAGTTAAACAATGAAGGATGCTTCTTGATTATTGAAGACTAAATAAGATTTTAGTTAATTATTTCCTAATCTTTTGATTAAAACATAGTTAAAAGTGTTAAAATATGATATATTGATAAGCGTACGGAAATAATATATTAGATTTGGGAAATAAAATGGAGAAGTCTATTGTATTTATTGATTTGGAAATAGGACAAGACAATAAAATATGTGATATAGGTGCTGTGCGAGGAGATGGAGCAATACTGCATACAAAAGCAGTGAAGGAACTTCGTGAGTTTGTAGCAGGATCAAAATACGTTTGTGGTCATAATATTATACGTCACGATCTTTTGTATTTGAATGATTTTTTTGATGATGATATTATGCCCATAGATACTTTGCTTCTGTCGCCGCTTCTTTTTCCCCAAAAACCTTACCATTCCCTTGTAAAGAATGACAAGATTGTTTCCGATGATTTGAATAATCCTGTAAATGACTGCAAGCAGGCAAGAACTCTTTTTTATGATGAGATAAATGCATTCAATTCTCTTGATTCCAATCTAAAAACCATATATTTCGGTTTGCTTGGAAAGACCAAGGATTTCAATGGTTTCTTCAAATACTTGGGTTTCAATGGGATATGCGTTAATCTGGAAAAACTTATACGTCATGAGTTTGAAGGATTAATATGTGCAAATTCCGATGTACAGAATTACATAAAAATGCATCCCATAGACCTTGCGTATGCACTTGCCTTGATTGGTACAAAGGATCCTTATTCAATTTCACCTGGCTGGATCAATTATGAGTTCAGCATGATCGAAAATATTCTTCACTATCTTACCAACAAACCCTGCAATAAAGGATGTCCATATTGTAATGACAAACTAGATATTCACAAGGCATTAAGCAGGATATTCGGATTTGATTCATTTCGAATATATGATGGTGAACCGCTGCAGGAAAAAGCGGTAAAGGCAGCTGTAGAAGGAAAGTCACTACTTGCAGTTTTTCCGACAGGAGGCGGAAAGTCCCTTACATTTCAACTGCCTGCTCTTATAGCAGGGGAGAATTCAAGGGGACTTACTGTCGTTATTTCTCCACTCCAATCCCTTATGAAGGACCAGGTGGATAATTTGATAAATAAGGGTATTACCAGCGTAGCCACTATAAATGGGCTTTTGAATCCTATTGAAAGAGCCAATGCCATTGAAAGAGTGTACAACGGTAATGCAAAAATTTTATATATTTCTCCTGAACAGCTTCGCTCCCGAACCATTGAGAAAATGCTGTTGTCTAGAAATGTTGTTCGCTTTGTAATAGATGAGGCTCACTGTTTTTCTGCATGGGGTCAGGACTTTAGAGTGGACTATCTCTATATCGGTGATTTTATTAAACAACTACAGGAGAAAAAAAGCAACAACAAAACAATAGCTGTTTCCTGTTTTACTGCAACTGCCAAGCAAAAAGTAATAGCTGACATATGTGACTACTTTGAATCCAAACTGGGGCTTAAGCTTGAGATCTTTGCTACAACTTCCACACGTAAAAACCTTCATTACAGGGTGTTGTTCAAGGAAGCGGAAGGAGACAAGTTTAATACCTTAAGAGAACTCATAATTCAGAAAAACTGCCCAACCATTGTTTATGTATCAAGAACCAAAGATGCGGAAAACCTGGCTAAAAAATTGACGGCATCCGGAATAAATGCACTACCTTATCACGGCAAGATGGAAACGAATGATAGAATAAAAAACCAGGATATGTTCATCAATAACGAGGTGCAGGTTATTGTAGCAACCTCTGCTTTTGGAATGGGAGTTGACAAGAAGGATGTCAGGCTTGTTGTGCATTTTGACATATCAGGCTCGCTTGAAAACTATGTCCAGGAAGCAGGCAGAGCAGGCAGGGACCCAAATCTTCAAGCAGAATGCTATGTGCTTTATAACGACAACGACTTGGACAAGCATTTTGTGTTGATTAATCAAACAAAACTAACCATGAGCGAAATACAGCAGGTTTGGCAAGCCATAAAAAGAATGACAAAACATAAACCGTATATTTGCTGTTCAGCTCTTGAGCTTGCAAGGCATGCAGGATGGGACGAAGAAGATTATCCTGTTGAAACCAGGGTAAAGGCTGCCATTTCCGCATTGGAAAACGCAGGATATGTAAAGAGAGGCTACAACTCTCCAAGATGTTATGCCAACAGTATTCTTGCAAGGAACATGGCAGAAGCCTCAAGTCGAATCGATAAATCAAGTTTGTTTGATGAAAAAGGAAAGCAAATTGCCAAACACATAATGAGTTTTTTGATTTCAAGAAAAAAAAGTGCTGATGCAGGCAATCGTGAAGCAGAATCAAGAGTAGATTATATTGCAGACCGACTCGGTTTGGCGAAAGAAGTTATTATAGATTCAATAAACATCATGAGGCTGGAGGGTATTCTTGCTGATGAACAGGATATGTCGGCCCTTATTCTTGATTCAAAGCAGAAGTCATCACGAATACTAGAAGAGTTTTTTGAACTTGAATTATTTTTACTTGCCCAGCTTGAAACTGAAGGCAGAGCAATTAACCTTAAGAAGGTAAATGACAAAGCCCATGACAGAGGAGTTACTCATTCAAATGTCAAGAAAATTAGAAAAATACTTGATTTTCTTAGTCTTAAAAATTATATAGAAAAACAGGAGCATATGAAAACCAGTTATGTGGAAGTAAAGTTTAACGAGGAAATATCAAAGATGAATATGAGCTTCCACATAAGGATTGACATATGCCGATTTATAGTCGATGAGTTATATTCCATGCTAGAGCAGGGAAAGCTTGTGCATTTCTCGCTTGTCAGCCTGTTTAACTCATATAGAGAAATAGCCAGCCTCGATGTAAACAAGAAGAAGATTTCTCTAGATCAGGTGAAAGAAGCGCTGTTTTATCTTGAGATAATAGGAGCGATTAAGTTAGAAGGCGGTTTTTTGGTGCATTATCAGGGCATGGAAATAGAGAGATTGGCAAGAGGAGGAAAAGTCAGATACAAAAAGGAAGACTATAGAATGCTGGACAGGTTCTATGAGCAGAAAATCCAGCAGGTCCACATAGTGGGAGAGTATGCAAACCTTATGGTCAGAGATTATGATGCAGCTCTAAGGTATGTACAGGATTACTTTCAAATGGATTTTAATAAGTTTATAGACAAGTATTTTAAAGGTGAGAAGAAGAAAGCCTTGGAATACAATATGACTCCGAAAAGATACAAAAAGATATTTGGGCAGCTATCTGACAAGCAAAAAGAGATTCTTAACGATAAGGATTCAAAATATATAGTTGTGGCTGCAGGGCCTGGCAGCGGCAAAACCCGCGTTCTTGTACACAAACTGGCGTCACTGCTTATTCTGGAAGATGTAAAGCACGAACAGCTCTTGACGCTTACTTTTTCCCGCGCTGCAGCAACAGAGTTTAAGAAGCGGCTTGCAGATTTGATAGGAGACGCTGCATATTATGTGGATATAAAGACTTTTCATTCGTTTTGCTTTGACTTGTTGGGAAGAACGGGCAATTTGGATGAATCTGATGAAGTGGTTAAGAAAGCTGTCAAAATGATAAGGAATGGTGAAGCGGAGCTGGGCAAGATAACCAGGACGGTTCTGGTTATTGATGAAGCACAGGATATGGACAAGGATGAGTATAGCCTGATAAGGGAACTAATAAAATACAATGAAGATATGCGTGTTGTAGCAGTAGGTGACGATGATCAAAACATATATGAATTCAGAGGTTCTTCTTCCGAGTATTTCAAATCACTGTTAACTGAATATGATGCAGGCAGATATGAGATGAATGAAAACTTTAGATCAAAAGCCAACATTGTTGCTTTGACAAATGCTTTTGCTGAGACCATGAAGAACAGATTAAAAAAGGATCCCATAGTACCCGTTCAAAAAGAAAACGGCATCGTAAGGATCATAAATCATACCAGCATGAATATTGAAGAAGCAGTAGTAAACAATTTTGTGAAAGAATATAAAGGCGGAACCGCATGTATTATGACGAATACCAATGAGGAGTCTTTGCGTATCTTGTGGCATCTTGACAGGCACAATATACAGGCCAAGCTTATCCAATCGAATGATGGCTTTAAAATGTACAATTTGGTGGAAGTCAGATATTTTCTTACCCAGATAGACAAAGAACTGTCTTCACCGGTTATAAGTGATGAGCTGTGGAACAAGAATAAAGAAAAAACGTTGAAAAAATATGCCAGAAGCAGCTGCATCAATATTATAAAAAACTTTTTTGGAGAGTTTGAGAAAGTCAACAAAGAAAAGTACAGATCAGATCTTGAGGAGTTTTGCAGAGAGTCGAATTACGAAGACTTTTATGATGAAAACGACGACAAGATATATGTTTCAACCATACACAAGTCAAAAGGTCGTGAGTTTGACGAAGTATACATCATGCTTTCCAACATATATCCAAGTGATGATGAGCAGAAGCGTAAATTGTACGTTGGTATTACACGAGCAAAAGAAGCCCTCTATATTCACTGCAATACGAACATCTTTAAGAACTGCTCGTTACCCGGAGTTGAAATTGTTTACGACAATTTCGAGTACGGAGAGACGGAAGAGATTATACTTCAGCTAACTCACAGAGATGTCAATTTGGGGTTTACCAAGTTGAAAAATAAAGTGTTGTTTAACATTATGAGCGGTGACTTGCTTTCTCTTGATAATGGTTACCTTACTGCTGAGTTTAATGGCAGGACTCATAAAGTAGTTATGTTCTCTAAGAAGTTTAAGAAAACACTTAATGAGTATTTTGAAAAGGGTTATGTTTTTGATAGAGCGGAAGCTAGGTTTCTTGTATCATGGCGGGATAAGGAGGATAACAAGGAATATCCTCTTGTTCTTCCAAACATTTACATGAAGAAGGTGGAAGCAATTGAGAAAATCAGCACATTCTAAATTGACTTTGTGATTTTGAGATGGTAACATTTAGTTATATTTATACATATGTGGGAGATGTTTAAATGCGGCAGAGATCGGAACTTCACGGTATGAAAACGGGGGAACATTTGGATATATTCAACAACAAACCCTTTAACCAGGTAAAATGTTATTTTCATGATACGTATTATATGGGTGCTATAAACATGCACAAACACAATTTTTATGAACTTAACATGGTTACAAGGGGAACTGGGCTGCTCTGTATGGACAAAGATAGTACTGTAGTGGAAGAAGGGAATGTGTTCCTTATACTCCCGAATGTTGAACATGGGTACATGATTGATAACAACCTGATTGTATTTCATATGCTCCTGCACAGCAATTTCATTTCAAGATACTCAAAGGAACTTAATTCGTTATCCATCTCATTGCAAAATAATCTGAACATAACCTTAGATAAAAGCGAACTAGACGAAATTATGAATTTGTTAATTGAACTGGATCAGCTTCAAAGGTCTTCTGACACTTCTTCCGACATCATGAAAAATTCCCTTTCTTTGTACCTTATATGCAGACTATCCCGACACATGCCTGAAAAAGATAAGAATGATGAAAAAACATATTCTGAAGGAATAGTAAAATGTGTGGAGTACATGAATCTCAATTACAAGGAAAGTATAAATATGAAAAAGATATGCAGCATGCTGGGTGTTTCGTACTCAACATTGCGAAGATATTTCATGGGAGTGTACGAAATGACACCGTCGGATTATCTAAGGGAATTAAGGATAAGGCATGCAATCGACCTTCTAAAAAATAGTGACAAACCTATTCTTGAAATTGCGTTGGAATGCGGTTTTTATGACAGGTCTCACTTTAACAGGACATTCAAGGATAAAACCGGATACACTCCGCATGCATACAGAAATATTCAACTATGATGTCAATAATTGTGTATTTCAAAACCACAGTTTTCGCAGACTGCATCTACTACCAAGTTACTATCAATATAAAATTTGAAATTGATCTTTGAATTATTATGTTCTTTCACAATACCGCTCATTTTCCCTCTGATAGGATACAACAAATCAAAGTGCTTGCCTGCTTCAATTATTATTGCTTCAATCTTCATATTTCGCTGAGTAATTATTACCTTGTCTGAAAAAACTTGTGCTTTTGCTCCAAGATATGTGGCAAGACGGTATTCTTGCATATTATAGATGATTGCGCAAATACAGCCCTCAAAGTAAAATTTACAAAAGGGTATGTCTGCAACAGACATCATTATTGAAAAGTTGTCCATTTCGTTTGATTGGACCCATACATATCTTTTTGGGAAAGATTTTCCTTTGTCGAATTCGATATATCCTGTACCCTCATTAAAGTCATATATCTCATCTTCTACTGAAAGAATTCCTTTTAAATTGTGTTTCATGCTGACAACTCCATGCCTGCACTCCATGGGAAAGTATTTAAAAAAGCTCATGAT
>DUPL01000097.1 GCA_012838385.1 Clostridiaceae bacterium | reverse complement strand
TGGATCCCGAATTTATATTCATTACCGGATGGAATGAATGGAGAGCGGGAAGATATGAAGAGTGGATGGGGGTGCCGAATGCCTTCCCTGATCAGTTCAACGATGCCTACTCGCGTGATATTGAGCCTTCAAAAGGTGAACTTAAGGATCACTACTATTACCAACTGGTTTCCTTTGTTAGAAGGTTCAAGGGCGTAGAGAAGCCAGAGGCAGCATCTAAAGGCAAGACAATAGACATATATTCCGAAGAGGACATGTGGACAGATGTAAAACCGTATTTTGCTTCCTATGGTGGCAATACCTTGCACAGAAACAACCCGGGATATTTAGGTTATCATTATGAGAACACATCAGGAAGAAACGACATAGTAGGGGCCAAAGTTACTCATGACAACGATTTTGTTTATTTTATGGTTGAGACGAAAGAGAATATTTCGTCCAGCACCGATCCGGCATGGATGAGGTTGTTTATAGACGTGGAGGGACAAAAAGGTCCGAACTGGGAGACTTTTGAGTACATTATTAACAGGGTTAGTCCTGGTGAGAAAGCAGTCCTTGAGAAGTCAAACGGTGGATGGAATTGGGAGAAAGTCGGAGATGTAGAGTACTCTGTTAAAGACAACAGACTTCAGATTAAGGTACCTAAATCAATGCTTGGCATCAATGGTGACAAATTTGTTGTTAACTTTAAGTGGTCTGACAACATGCAGAATGATGGCGATGTGATGGATTTTTATGTAAACGGAGATGCTGCTCCTGGCGGAAGATTCAAGTTCCAGTACATAAGTTATGATGCTGGCAGGACTTCCTCTGCAAGAAAAATCTTTGCCACCGTTGCAGGGTGCGTGCTTGCAATAGGACTTGTGCTAATCGGTGGAATATATTTCTTTAAAAAGAAGAGAAACAATACAGTTAAAACGGAGGTAAATTTATGAAAAAACTATTTTTTTCAATTCTTGCATTGACATTGTTGGTTTTTGTGGGTTGCGCAAAAGAGTCAGAACACCAAGCGACGCCTAGCCCTACCCCTGAAGCAACATCTAATACAACAGTCGAACCTACAGACACTCCCGCACCAACAGAGGAAGCGACTCCTGCTGAAACTGCGACACCCTTGCCTACAGTTGAACCTGGGACAGGCCAGTATGCTGGGGAAATAGATGAGACTAAGGCTATAAAAGCAGATTTCTATGAAGGTGGTCATGTTGGTCAACAGGCTCATAAGATTTTTGGTTCGTTTTCTGTGCAATTCTTTGCTACCACTACATTCAACAAAGTAGGAATCAGTATGCCTACCTGGTTTCAGGAGGAAGGCCATGCGGCCACCCTTTCGCTTTATGCATGGCAAGGATCTTACGAAGCTACCATGATGTCCGAGCCAGTTGTAACAAAGGAAGTGGCAGACTGGAAAGATGGCGTGGAAGTTCTTATTGAGCTGGACGAAGAACTGCCTGATGGAGAATATCTATATGAAATCTACAACGAGGATACGGACAATGTCTGCGTTTGGTATAAAGCAGGTACAGTTGATTATGTAAGGTCGTATTACAATAATGAAATATGGGAAGCGGGCACACCAAGACTCGTTGTTTATTACACCAAAAAGCCTTCAAATATTCATGGTCCGATTCAGGCTTCAGGTCTTGAATAAAAGCGAAGTATAAAAGGAGGCGTATTGATATCATGTTATACACAAATGCGGATTTTGAAAACTATGCAAAAGATCCTGCTGTTGTACAATTTAACGGGAAGTACTTCCTCTATCATTCGATTATGATTGATGGAAGACTCAACATCGGAATCTCATGCTCGGAGGATGGAGAAAACTTTGTACGTATCGCTAATTTGCCAATAACACAAAAATGTGAGAAAAATGGTATTGGTGCGCCCGGATGCATCCTAGTAAAAGGACAAATACACCTATTTTACCAGACCTATGGCAATAACAAGCTTGATGCCATATGCCATGCCGTCTCTTCAGATGGAATTAATTTTGTTAAAGATGAATCAAATCCTGTTTTTGCTCCCCGAATGCCTTGGGCAAAAATGCCTTCCTGGTCGTGCGGGAGGGCTATCGATGCGGATGTCTGCGTTTTCGGAGATAAAATGATACTCTATTTTGCTACTCGCGATAAGGACTTTGAAAAGCAGATCGTCGGGCAGCCTGGGCTTACTTGGATTCCGATTTCAGTGCAGGGGATTTCTATTTGCATAAAGAGCCGGTACTAAAGCCGGAGCTGGATTGGGAAATGACTTGTATAGAGGGTCCTGCATCCGTTGTAATAGATGGAAAAGTATATATGTTTTATGCAGGAGCATACAACTGTTCCCCTCAGCAAATCGGCTGTGCTGTATCTGACGACGGCTTCCGCTTTAGAAGGCTTTCCGACCAACCATTTTTGTCAAATGGAGCGCCTGGTGACTGGAATGCAAGTGAGTCGGGACATCCATATGTTTATGAGACGGACGATGGTCATTTGTGGTTATATTATCAAGGTTCACCTGACATGGGTAAAAGTTGGTATCTTTCCCGGCGTGAGCTTCTTTTTGACAAAGGAAAGTTTATCCTGAAAGACTGATGTCTAAAAGAATCCTGTTATATCTATTGGGATTCTTTTAATGTATCAAGAGAAACTATATTACAAAAATCTGAGATAATAATACAATTATAATCTCATGGTTTTTGTTAGTCTTGTACTAAGGGAAATTAAGTCGTAGTGAATATAAATATTGAATGGAGGTTATATAATGAAGAAAATCATACTAATTCTTAGCTTGTTATGTGTAGTGATTATTTGTGGATTGATATTCATTGAGGAACCTGGAAAAGTAGTGGCTGCCTCGAATTTGCAGGAAATGTTTGATATGGAGGGTGGAGCTTACCAAGAGAAGGTCTCGGCTGGAATTCATGCTGTCCAAGTGAATGCACTGGTGCCCTTTACAGGAGGGAATGCCAAGTTCGGCACTTGGGGTGTAGAGGTATCTCATGCTGTTGAACTATATAAATGGGATGGGGATTATGCGACAACCATTGACGGGGAAGTTTTGGCAACCGCTAATATACCTGCGACACCAAATGACAGTTTCGTCAATTTTACTTTCTTGGACGATGGCGGAAATGTTTATACTGCTGAATCAGGAGAGTATTTAATGGTCTTTTCTTCGACGAAAGGTTCAACATCCTATATCTATAAAATTACAACTCCTGTTAAGTCATACCATAAAGTATTTTTAGCGGGTATGGAGCAAGATGTTACTCTTAGTATGAAACTTAACTTTACAGATGTTTCGGATACATATTTTGGCGAAGTTAGTGAGTCTGAAAGTGGTATTAACTATGATTTTTATTTGGCTTCAAACCCCAAAGATGTGCATAAAGCATATTTTGTGGAGAATAATGCAGCATCACAGTTTATCGCAACAGCACCATTTAACTCAATAATAATTAATACTCCAACATGGGGAGGGAAAGTCAAGTCAGTAAGGTTTGCATTGTTCAAATGGGATGTAGACTACAAAACAACCGTAAGCGGTGAACCTGTAGCAACATATTATAACCATTTTGGAGGTGCGTCAGATGATCCGGATACTTTGTTCAAGTTTAGCAAACAGGAACCCGGAGAGTATTTGTTGGTTGTGTACAACACTGAAGATAATACTGATTCTGAAAGGCCATATTCAATTGTTTGGATAATAAATGAGAATTTTGAAGGTCAGCGCATGTACAAGGATGGCAAGGTGGATGCAGGGAAATCACTCCAGTTTACAATTGCGTACACAAGAGTTCCTGAAAAAATGTATGGCGCTCCCCTTTCGTCTTCCGTATATATTGCAGAGGAAATAGTTTTTGCGGGTAATCAAATCAGAAAAAGCAAATTGGTACCCTTCAAAGATGGAGATAACTACAATACTAGCGACCTGAGACAGGGTTTGAGGTTCTGTTTTGACGCACCGGAGGTTGGAAGCAATATAACGATTGGAAATACTGTGTATATTGTAAGCGAAGTTGGTGCACTCGTAATGCTTGAGAGAAATATGGCAGAAGGTTTTGAGATGTTGGTTGAAAACTTGGCGTCAGGTGCGAAAATGGTAAAGCAATCAGAACTTGTGCCTTGGGAAGATAATGGTAATATATACAATTCTGCTTACGTTTACAACATACCTGAAGCTGAAAAGGATACGGCAATCTGCGTGCGTATGTATATTAAGTGTGAGAAAGAAGGTAAAACGGTATATGCGTACAGTGAAGTAAAGAAAGCGTCCGTGACAGATGTATATCAGGAAATAGTCAATGTGGGTCACGAGGATATGCTGGACGAGTCTGTTGTTATGTGGTGGAAATAAACTATATGGAGTGTGAATATATGAAAAATACATTTGAAATGCCTGAGTGCGATATAATATATTTTGAATCCTGTGATATCATAACCGCAAGCGGCGCAGATTACAGGGGAGTGGATTTTGAAGAACTGAGGTAAATTGTTTAGGCGGTACAAAAAGCTTTTTGTGCCGCTTTTTCACACACAAGAAAATAATTGTTTACATAAAAAGGTTAATTGAAAAAGTAAACGCAAAATGGAAGTAGTAAATGCAATTTGTAAAAGTAAACGCAATTTGCAAAAGTAAATGCAACGGTAATTTCTGTAAATAACAGAGAAATCGTTGTATTTTTTGCTGTTTTGCCCTATAATCGAAGGTGAAAGGTGAAGTTTGTATATATTTTGGGACATGACAATCTAACCTTGCGTTTTTCTCGATTTTTACGAAGAAGTAAACGCAAAGTAATATATTACCATATCTGCCTGCCTGGAGTTGCTTTAAGCACTTATTATTTTAGTAGTTGTGGTGTCAAAATAATCTCTTCTGCGGGTATTTCAACAAGCCCAAGTTTGTTTGCAAGCTCATCACCATATATTGCTTTAAAAACAGCAATAGGTGACTTTTCCCCAAGCCGAGGCCTTGGGTATGAATTAACATGGTTTGTTATCATGTCCGTCTTTTTCCGCGTGAGGGCAGAAAAGGACGAGCCTTTAGGCAAAATGTAGCGGAAAAACTCATGGTTCCGTTCACATTTTGCCTTTTGGTTTGAATTCATTGGGTCACAGTAGAATACTCTCGTTTGGATTTCCCCTGTATCCTTATTAACTTCTATAGCGACTGGATCGGTGAACTCTGTGCCCCTATCAGCTAAGATGCATTTGAAGAGTTTTGAGTATTCAGAATCTGTCAACTTTGATCTCAGCTCATCAAATATCTCTGTAACTGAACGAGCGGTATTGTAACTGCGGTAGAAGTAGAGCTGTAAATCACAGTTTCTTAACAACAATGACAGGACTACTCCTACTTCGCCTTGTTTTCCTACAATAGAGTCCATTTCAACAACATTAGGATTATTATTTTGCTCCAGATATTTCTCAAAATCCGTGTAAGTTCTGTCTTTATAACATTGCTTGTCAACTTTTACTGCTGGTCCTGCTTTTTTGCGTGGCCTTCTTTGGACAGTACGTTGCAAATCAGTTGGCTTTGCTGATAAAAGTCCCTTGTTTACATACTTGTACACACTTCGCTCTGAAAGATTTAAGACATCTTTTTCATCTGCACATATTGAATGTATAGATTGGCCTTTTTGTAATCTTGGTGAAACTATTTCATCAATACGGTTCAGCTCTTCACTAGTAACAGAAATGCCTTTCCTAGATTCTGAAAGTTTATCTTGGTAGGCATTTTGCGCTTTTGCAGCATCGTATACATATTTAGAAAGTGGACATCTTGGCTTCTTTTCACAACTGTTGCAAACGTACGGTGGCGAATCATATTTTTTACAGATCTCTTCTTCAAACTCACTGCAGTAATCGTTGCAACCACCACATATTTTGCAATTACGCTTATGTATTGCAGTGCATGTAGGTTTCTTGCATTTACCTGATATCTTGCAATCGAAGCGTTTTAAGCACGCATTTTTGGTTTGCATTGTTGTAACATCTTTACGATTGATAAAAACACGATGGTTCTTAACTTCTCTCATAATGGTACTGACTGATCTGCAAAGGCAGATTGCAATGTCTGAGTAAGACTTACCTTCTTTAAGTAATTGCTGAATACTTATTCTATCCTCAATAGTAAAATGTTTGCCCATGTATTATTACTCCTTTCTTACTCCGGGCAGACACTTATATATATACCACATGTTTTAAGATAAAAGTAGTAGCAATTTATATAGGTATCTTTACAAGAATTAGAAAGTTCAGGAGCTAACCAGCAATCTTGTCCAGTTCAGAGTGCTGTTTGCATTTAAGAAGAGGTAAATGCAAACTAAGCAATGAACAACTGAAGATACTAAACCATAACATGTGGAAGAAGTAAATGCAAAGAAGCCTTTGCATTTAAAATGACCGTTTACATAAAAAGGAACTTCATAATATTGACTTTATCGATAAATGTAGTAGAATAATATAATGCAATGAATAAAATAATAAAGATGAGGTATGAAGGTGGTGGTAGTTTTGGATTCCAGTCCTTATCCTGAACCGTGTTTCAAACAAATCGAAAAACAAAATAATATTAGAGGGCTAGAAACTACCACTATAAGTTTTTAGCTCTCTTAAAGGAGTGCTAAAAATGAAAGAACATCTGATTGAACTTATTGAACAAAACAAGTTTGCACAGGTGAAAAACACAATTGTGCAAATGAATGAGGTAGACATCGCAACCTTTTTGGAAGAACTTGAAAGACCCAAACTCCTGATGGTCTTCAGACTTCTGCCTAAAGAAATTGCGGCGGATGTGTTCTCCTATTTCTCCTATGAAATGCAAGCATATATAGTTGAATCCATAACGGACAAGGAAACGGAAAGCATTCTTGATCTGCTGTTTCTTGACGATGTTGTGGCTTTGATTGAGGAAGTGCCTTCCAATGTCGTTAAAAAGGTTTTGAAAAATACTGACCTTGAACGAAGAGCGCTCATCAACCAGTTTCTGCAGTATCCCGTGGACTCTGCAGGCAGCATCATGACCGTGGAGTATGTTGATTTGAAAGCCAGCATGACGGTAAAGGAAGCTCTTTACCATATCAAGAAAACTGGTGTAGATAAAGCCACAATCAATACCTGTTATGTCACTGATTCCAGGAGAATTCTTGAAGGAGTTATCAGCATACGTAAACTTATTCTAAGTGATGATGACGAGATAGTGGGGGAACTAATGGACAGACAGTTCATTTACGCCCACACTCTTGAAGATAGGGAGTCTACAGCTGCACTGTTTAAAAAGTACGACCTTTTGTCCATACCTGTTGTTGATAACGAGAAAAGACTTGTCGGAATTGTAACGATTGACGATATTGTAGACATTGTTGATTTAGAGACAACCGAAGACATGCAGATAATGGCGGCCATGCAGCCTTCGGAAGAAGCATATCTGAAAACCAGTGTGTGGAATCTGTCAAAGCAGAGAATCATGTGGCTCATTATACTAATGTTGACCGCAATATTGGCAGGCAGCATTATCAAAAAGTACAATAATCTACTTGAGTCTGCACTGATTCTGTCCACATTTATCCCAATGCTTATGGCCACAGGAGGAAATTCAGGCGCTCAGTCGTCTACGTTGGTAATTCGAGGTCTTGCATTGGGCGAGATTGAGACAAAAGATGTGCTTAAAGTTATTTGGAAGGAATTAAGAGTTGGCCTTTTGGTGGGCTTCGCGTTAAGTGTTGTGAATTTCTTAAGATTGTTGTTAATCAGCAGGGTTGACTTGATGATTGCTTTGGCCGTATGTTTTAGTTTGTACTGTACGGTGGTGCTGGCAAAGCTTATTGGAGGTTTTCTGCCAATTCTTGCAAGAAAGTTAAAACTTGATCCTGCAATCATGGCAGGTCCCCTCATTACAACGATTGTGGACGTTTGCTCGCTCACCATATTTTTCAATATTTCATCGAAACTACTGAATATTTAATACACTTTGTGATCTTGGCAAAAATAATATAGTTGAAGGTGGTGGTAGTTTTGGATTCCAGTCCTAATCCTGAACGTAGTTTCAATCAACTTAAAAAACAAAATAATATTGGAGGGCTAGAAACTACCACTTTAAGTTTTTAGCTCTCTTGAAAGGAGCGCTAAAAATGAAAGAACATCTGATCGGACTTATTGAACAAAACAAGTTTGCACAGGTGAAAAACACGATTGTGCAAATGAATGAGGTAGATATCGCATCCTTTTTGGAAGAACTTGAAAGACCCAAACTTCTGATGGTTTTCAGACTTCTGCCTAAAGAAATTGCAGCGGATGTGTTCTCCTATTTCTCCTATGAAATGCAAGCATATGTCGTTGAATCCATAACAGACAAAGAAACGGAAAGCATCCTTGACATGCTGTTTCTTGACGATGTTGTGGATTTGATTGAGGAAGTGCCTTCCAATGTCGTTAAAAAGGTTTTGAAAAATACTGACCTTGAAAGAAGAGCGCTTATCAATCAGTTTCTGCAGTATCCCGAGGACTCGGCAGGCAGCATCATGACCGTGGAGTATGTTGATTTGAAAGCCAGCATGACGGTAAAGGAAGCCCTTTACCATATCAAGAAAACCGGCGTTGACAAAGCCACAATCAATACCTGTTATGTCACTGATTCCAGGAGAATGCTTGAAGGCGTTATCAGCATACACAAACTAATTCTCAGCGATGATGATGAGATAGTGGGAGACATAATGGACAAACAATTTATTTACGCACACACTCTTGAAGACAGGGAGTCTACAGCTGCACTGTTTAAAAAGTACGACCTTTTGTCCATACCTGTTGTTGATAACGAAAAAAGGTTAGTAGGAATTGTAACGATTGACGACATTGTAGACGTTATTGATTTAGAGACAACGGAGGACATGCAGATAATGGCGGCCATGCAGCCTTCTGAAGAAGAGTACCTGAAAACCAGTGTGTGGAATTTATCAAAGCATAGAATCATGTGGCTCATGATACTCATGTTTACCGCAATCGTAACTGGCAGCATTATCAAAAAGTACAACAATCTACTTGAGTCTGCGCTTATTCTGTCCACATTCATTCCTATGCTCATGGACACAGGAGGAAATTCAGGTGCGCAGTCATCTACGTTGGTAATTCGAGGTCTTGCATTGGGCGAGATTGAGACAAAAGATGTACTTAAAGTTGTTTGGAAGGAATTAAGAGTTGGCCTTTTGGTGGGCTTTGCATTGAGTCTTGCAAATTTCCTAAGACTAATATTAATTAGCAGGGTTGGCTTGATGATTGCAATCACCGTGTGCATAAGTTTGTATTGTACGGTGGTGCTGGCAAAGCTTATTGGAGGTTTTCTGCCGATTCTTGCAAGAAAGTTAAAACTTGATCCTGCAATCATGGCAGGTCCGCTCATTACAACAATTGTTGACATGTGTTCGCTTACCATATTCTTTAATATTGCATCTAAACTTTTGAATTTTTAAAAATGACCGGTTTGATTAAACCGGTTATTTTTATGTCAATTTGTAAAATATTTGCTGAAAATCGCCTTATAATTACGAAACACATTTGATTTTTTCTTAAATGTCTGTATAATTGTAAAATAAGTGTTGCAATTGAGTACAACTTGTTATACAATAGGTATGTAAAGCACTAGTTAATGCAAAATTTTAATAAAGGAACAACAAAAGCAGGCGGGTGATAATTTTTGCGGCCCAATTTGTTTATAGATGACTATTTGGACAAAGAAAAAGACAAGCTGTTTTTGAAATACTGCAGGGAGAACAACTACCAGTATCTTCATCAAATCACAGACTCGGACTACATAGTGTTTGCAGTCAAATACAAGCTGGGAAGACAGAAGTATAAAGAGGTGCAAAGCCGCATTGAGAAAATCAAGAACGATGCATACCAAGGCAAGACTCCTGTAAACCTGGGTTCTGACAAAGTGTATGATACAAAGATAATGTTCGGTGAAAAAGACAGCGTTGCAAAAATGAACCTATCCAACCGGTCGTACAACTCCCTTCTAAAGGCGAGAGTGCGAACCATCTTCGATCTATTCGTAAAAAGCGAGAAAGAAATAAAATCGATAAGGTCTCTAGGGGTAAAATCTTTTAACGAAGTTATGAAGGCGAGAAGAATGTACTTTCCTGAACCCGGGATTGTATACAAGGTGGTAAACCTTATGAATGAAAGGGTCAAGGAAGAGATAATAAGTCTTTTGTTGAATGAAAGGCCACCTAGAAGCAATCTCAAAAAGGAAGACAATGAAATTGCCGTAATTGAATATGCCAAGGAATCAATAAACAATATTGGAATCGAAATTGCGCGTTATGCATACAAACGTCCAAAGGAAACGCTAGCATTAATGGAAGCCCTTCAAAACTTCTCAAAGGTCAACTTGTACTCAAAAGACCTGCTCGCAAAGTTTGACCAGATCCCAGGCGAAAGACGGGCAAAAAGGCTTTCTCAATATACGGACATAATCAATGATGAGAAGATTTTGCTGGAACTGGAACCTCTTGAAGAAGAACTTGAGCAGATTGACAAAGTTTATGAATTGAAGGATATCATACCTGATGTGTGCGCTGATGATGATAAAAGGCGTGCGCTTGTGGTGTTGCTTGACTATCTTGGTCAGAGTCTCAGGAAAACATGCCTGGACGATGTAGAGAAGACCATCAGTGTGTATACGACTATAGATATCAAGGAGGTTCTTGTAAGGAGGTACAATAAGGAAACGCTTCAGAACATATCGGAAAGTTACGATGTGACAAGGGAGTGGGTAAGGCAGCTTGAGTCCCGTGCAAAGAAGGCAATCGCACAAAGTTTGAGCAGGATTGGCTTTGACGTGTTTGCATTCATGGTTGCTGATTTGAATAAGGATATATTGAAATGTGAGGAAATTAATGAGTACCTGGGCAAGGACGAGGACGGTGAATTCTTGTGCAACATACTAACCGAACTTGTTACAAAAACCACATATTGCTATGACACAAGAGCAGGAATTCTTGTGCCAAAATCAATGGAGAAACAGCTTGAGAAGGCTGAGAAGGAAGTATTAAAACTTGAGAAAATCATACCACAGGAAAAGATAGAAAAAATTCTGACCCAAATACATAACAAACATAAAATTGACAAGAAAATACTTATAGTCTATTTCAAAAAATATTACAAGCTTTATGGCAAGATGTACTGTAGGGGCAGTCTTACACTGCAGACAATTTATGAATATATTTTGAAAAACTACTACCCAAAGGGCATTAAACTCTATGAAGACAAGGAAATTGAAAAGTTCAAGGCAAGAATATGGGAACTTTTTGGAAACATAAGACTACCTAAAAGTGCGAAGGCGATTTCTGCCCGCATTGTGGATATTGGGGTGCTTTATGACAGGGGAGTTCATATACACAAATCCTATGTTCATATAAGTGACGAACTTGTAGAGAAGATAAAGAAATACATAGACGAGAGCCACAAGATAATAGTATCCTATGCGGAACTCTTCAACTACTTCAAGGATGAATTGAAGGAGTATAACATTAACAACAGGTTCAACCTGCAGGGACTTTTAAAGCCTGAGCTTGACAAGAGTTACATAATGGGAAAAGACTACGTATCCAAAGAGGAAGGCTGGACCATTGACAAGGAGATAGAAAGATTCGTCCTGACAAACGGAAGGGTCACAAAGCAGGAGATTTGTGATGAGTTCCTTGGAATGAAGGACATTGTATTTTCTACAAATATTAAAAAGAATGGAAACATAATAGCCAAGGAAGACGGTGTATACATACACGCATCAGAACTGGACATTGTTAATGAAGATTATGAAAAGTTAAGAAAACTTCTTGTGGAGCATACGGAAAAGATACCCGTTTCCGCAAGAAAGATTCATGTAATTCTGAAAAACAATTATCAAGACTTCTTAACAAGGAACGATATAAACTCCCACAGTGAGCTGTTTGATGTCCTGAGATACATGTTTGGAAAGGAGTTTAAGTTCTCAAGACCATTCATAGCCAAACTGGGAACAGTGGACGCATGCAACCTGGATGTTGCAAAGAGAATTCTTGCAGATTACGATGTCATAAGCATAGATGACATTGTGGATATCTTTAATCAGAACCACATAATTTACCTTTCATTAAGAAGCATACTGATTCAGCTTAATGATGAGTTTTTGCAGGTATCAAAAGGCTTAATGGGCAGAATCAAGGAAGAGGTAATGACGGAGAAGGTTAAGAAAACAATACTTAACAAGCTACATTCCCTCATTGCTGAAAAAGGATACATTGCAGGAAGGGCAGTTGACGACTTCAAGGGATTTCCTGACATTGGTTATCCGTGGAATCCGTACCTGTTAAGAAGCGTAACGGAAAAATATTTTGCCGACAAGATTGGAATGGTGGATGTCCTTACCTCAAGCCTTACCAGCATGAATACCATATTTGTAAAAAAGGAATTCAGTGATATGTCCTATTCCGAATTCCTTGAGTACGTTATTAAAAGACGTCATGAGAAGCATCCATTCAAGAACAGTAAGGAAGTAAGGGAATGGGTGAAGAATGAGCGTCTTGATTTGAAGGTGAAACAAACACTGGATGTGCTGGATTAACATCCAGTTCTTAAAAACAAAATATGCAAGAATGTAAGTATCCGGGAAGCAGGTGGCATATGGATACGAAAAGATCGTATTCAAAAACAGATATTAAAGATGTTAAGCTGGCGGATGAGTATGGTGTAAATCCTCTGGATTATGTTGATATCAGCTTGATTAACATTGGGTTGTCTATTGGAGCAATCAACAATCTTATGAAGGAAGGGGTGCATACCGTCTGCGATTTGCTTAACCTCACTGAAAACGAGTTGTACGGCATCAAGAATATAGGGAAGAGGAGCATTGAGATAGTCAGGGAAGCTTTGGAAGATATTTTTAAGAATGATAGGAAAGCGCTGGTTAGAAGAAGTTTTGACATTATTGTGGATGGAAAGAAGAAAACAAACAAGATGCACAGGAGAGAAAAGAGTGCTCTTGAAAAATACAAGGATGCTGCATTAATAGCAGGGTACGAAATCAGCAAAGAGGCGTATATAAATCCGGACAAGGTTATTCCGATTATGAATGCTTTAAGCGGCTATTCGGATGATGTTACAAGCATGGAAGAACGTAAAAAGGAGCTTGTGTTGAATTTTGAAAAAATACCGAAAGAAAGGCACCATCTGGAAATATACCCCTTTATAGAGGCCTATTCAGGCGAACCCGAGTACAAACGAGTTCTTAAGGAAATATTCTACAAAAAGGACCGGATAATTGACATCATAACTAAGGAAAATATAGATGACGAACACTTTTATGAACTTGCCAAATTCGTTGTCTGGCTCTGTTTTGATATAAGTGAAATATGTTCGTCCTACCTTGATGATTTCTTAAACGATGAAACATCAAGGAAGATAATAAATATGAGAGTTAAAGGAAAGCCTTTGAAAACCATTTGTGAGAAGGCGGAGGTGGAATCCCCTAGAATATATGCATTGGAGAAGTCTCTGTTAAAGAACTTGAGAGCTCTTCTTTCAAGGCACAATCTCGTTAAAATGATTGTTGCTTTAAATGGAGGAAACGGCATTGTGGAGGATGAAACCCTTGATAACCATTTTGGAAAATACAAGGAGATTATACTGCATTACCTTAAGAAGATTAACAGGAATGCCATTAGCCACGACAACTCCTTTGATGTATATTGCCTTGATGCGGAAAGCACGCAGCTATTACTGAGTATAATGGATACGTTTCCGAAGGAAATAGAGGAAGAGGAGCTGGAAGAAATAATTATTGATGTGGCAGGCAGAACGGGTGTTTCGGAAGGAATGCTTGTAAGAATGGTATCCAACAGGTACCAAAAGACGGGCAATATCTATCATATGGGGAAGCTTTCCAATTTGGCCGCCTTTAGCTATATTCTTAAAAAATATTATCCTGAAGGCATAAGAATAAACTGCAGTGAAGAGCTTGATGAATTCTATGACAAAGCAAAGGAGCTTTATGGCGAGGACAACTTGCCAAAGAACAAGCGTGTTCTTGCAAATGCGGTGGCGAAGGTGGGTATTCACAGCTACAGAGGTGTGTACATACATAAAGATTATGTCTCCTATCCCAAATCCGTGGTTTATAGAATAGATGAGTATATAAAAAGACTGGATCGGAATGAAATAAGTGCATATGAGTTGTATATTGAGTTTTACGAAGTCCTTGTAAAGGAGACTAATATAAAGAACCACTACATGTTATTCAGCATACTAAGGTACGAACTTGAAAACCAATACCTGTTCAAGAGAAACTTTGTAATTGCAAAGCTAAAACTGATGTAAAAGCATTTCAACAACAGAAGAAACAACTTCAGCCATGCGCACAAATCCTGCATCGTTAGGATGGCAGTTGTCCACTGTGCATGCATCACGATATTTTTCCATGAAGAGTTTTTCTCCGTCAATAAAGTATGTGTTTTTATCTCCTCTTGCCAATGCATTTGTGTATGTCTTTCGTATTATATTCCTGCGTAAAATGCTTGACTCTTTAGAGGCGTCAAAATCCGGTCTTGACATCAGTATAATCGGTTTGTTTGGCTGTTTTTCTCGTATTCTCAGAAACATCCTTTCATGGGTTGCCTCAAGGTACTCGCAGGTAGGAGCGTTGTGGTCATAATCATATACAAAGATGGCAAAATCAAGAGATGCAATATACTCAGCTATTGGGTCTTCTGCTTTTGCAGAGCCTGAGAACCCTAAATTTATATGATCGCAGTCAAGAGTTGCTGAAATAATATTAGTATAACAATTGCCTGGACGGGAAGCACAGCCTCCTTGTGTGATGGAGGAACCGTAATACACAATAGGTTTTTCGTATTTGTACCTGTGGCCGCTGCCAAGAAAAGAGCCCTTTTGAAGTCCTGCAAAAACCTTGTTCACATGATTGTATAAAGGAAAGTGTATGGTTATGTTCCGTGTTTTCCTGTCACTGAAATGTATGACCGATTCATATCCGTTTTTCATGTCGGAAGGCGGCATGAATGTTCCTTTGTATACGTCTTTTCCACCTTCATGAACATAAAGGTCAAAACCCGATGTACCGGTTACAGGCATGTGCGGAAAATTGGCCACATACGGCATCTCTGCCTTTATTGCGACGTATGGCGAGTCGGTTGTAAATCTGATTCTTCCACCGGCTGTTTCCTTGGCGTGGAATTCCACATCCTTGCTTGTGGCTTTTGCCACATCATCAGGCATTCTCTTGAAAACATCTTCTTCTTTTGGGTTGTACAAACCATATATACCAAAGGGCTCGTCTTTAATGTTGTAATATATGATATTCTCCATGTATTCTGCTCCTTCATTTTGATACCAAAAGTATAGCACTTTGGAAAGATTAGTTGCAAGCATGTGTGTTTAACCGCCATTATGTGATATAATAATCACAACATTGATAATTCAGGAGGGTTCTTTATGTACAGAAACAAGGAAGACGTAATCTTGAGAAATTACGATCATGCAAAAGCAGTCTACAAAGATTTTGATGTTGATGTGGACAAGGCTATTGAAAAGTTTAAAACAATCCCCATTTCACTGCACTGCTGGCAGGGCGATGATGTAAAGGGATTTGAAGATTTGGGCGATGTGGAAAGTCAGAACGTAGTTACAGGCAGTTATCCAGGTGCTGCTAGAAACGGAGACGAGCTAAGAGCGGATATAGAGAAGGCCTTTTCCATGTCTCCTGCCAAGCACAGGGTTAACCTGCACAGTATATATGCAGAACCCAAGAAACCTACTCCCAGAAACGAACTTACAGCTGACGACTTTAACGGATGGATTGAATGGGCAAAGGAAAAAGACTACGGTCTTGATTTCAATGTGTCCTTCTTTACTCACCCGATGATGGTGGACGGTTTCTCCCTTGCTTCAAGAAGGAAGGATGTAAGGGATTACTGGGTCAAGGCAGGTGTTGGAGGTAGAGAGATTTCGTATGAAATAGGTAAGAGATTGGGAACGCCCTGCTATCACAACATCTGGGTTCCGGATGGTCTTAAGGATATTCCTGCAAACCGTCTGGTATACCGTCAGAACCTGATTGAGTCACTGGACAGAATCTTTGAAAAGAAACTAGATAGAAAATATATAAGAGATGTTCTTGAAGGAAAATTGTTTGGTATAGGCATTGAAAGCTTTACAGTCGGCTCCCATGAGTTTTATCTTGCATACGCAGTAAAGAACGGTGTTGGTGTATGTCTTGACACGGGCCACTATCACCCAACCGAGACGGCTGTGGACAAGATAACTGCAGTTGCGCCTTTTGTTGATGACGTTCTTCTTCATGTAAGCCGTGGAGTACGATGGGATTCAGATCACGTGCTCATCCAGGGTGACGAGCTTGACGCTTTAATGCTGGAGATAAAACGCGGAGATTTCTTTGACAAGATTGCAATCGGTCTTGACTTCTTTGACGCAAGTATAAACAGGGTTGCCGCATGGGTGATTGGTCTTCGTTCAGCAGGCAAATCAATTCTGAAGGCGCTGCTTGAGCCTACCCATCTTGTTGAAGAAGCTGAAGCAAACGGAGATTATACATCCAGACTTGCTCTTATGGAGGAATTCAAGAACCTTCCTTTCAATGCGGTTTGGGATTACGTATGCCACACCACCGGAACGTATGTGGGAAGCACGTGGCTTGACGAGGTCAAGGCATACGAGAGTGGCTTGAATAGAAACTAAGGTGAGGTGCAAAATGCTGGAGATAGACAAGCTATATATAGACGGTAGTTTGTTCAAGGTAGTGGATAATGACGCTCCTGTTTTTTCATGGAGCGTCCTTTCATACGGGAAGGATTTGTATCAGAAATCCTTCAGACTGGATTTGTTTGAAAGAGGTACTTCGGTTCTGTCTCTTGAGCCTTTTTGGAGTGCTGAAAAGGAAACGAAAGAACAGAGTATAAAATATGATGGTCCTCCTCTTGGAGAGGGTAAAAGCTACATGGCAATGCTGGTCGTTACCGACAATCTGGGAAGAACCTCAAAGCATTACTCAAGAACCTTTGTTAATGGAAGATTAACCTGGGACGCTGAATGGATAGCTGTCACAGAAGATAGAAAAGAAGCTGTTGTGGAATTCAGGCATGAGTTTGATGTTGAGAAGGATATAAAAGAGTGTGTTTTGTTTGTCTGCGGAATTGGATACCACAGGGCGTACGTTAATGGACAGGTAGTTATGGGTGGCGTACTTGCTCCAAGCGTTTCAAATTACAACAAAACTTGCTATTACGAAGTGCTTGATGTGGACCTTAGGAATCTAAGGCATGGCAGGAACGAAATAAGTGTCATTGTAGGGGAAGGTTGGAGGAGAATAAACACCCTTCAAATGGGTTATACAGCATCTTTCACTGGAATGCCGCAGCTTACAGCTATGATGAAGTTGACCTTTACCGATGGTTCTGAAGAGTGGATAAAAACGAATGACAACTGGAAATGGAGATTCACGCCTTATGTATCCTGCACAATATTTGGCGGCTCCGTATACGATGAAAGGGCCTTTGATACTGAGGACAAGGATGTTTTGGTTGTGGATCCTCCTGGAGGAATAATGAGGCCGGATATCCTTGAACCAATAAACGAACAGAAGACATACAGACCCAAGTCCATATTCTGTCCTGAAGAGGGTGTGTATGTAATTGATTTTGGTCAGAATATTGCAGGCTACTGTCATATCAAGCTGCCTGCCTTTATGGAATCAGGCCAGGAAATAGTCATTAGGCATGCGGAAGAATTGGACGAGAATGGAAATTTGTATACCGCACCTTTAAGAGAAGCTGCCCAGACGGACAAGTTTGTCTCAAAAGGCGCAATATATGAAGGGCAGTGGTTCTCCCCAATGTTTACGTACCATGGCTTTAGATATGTTGAAGTAACAGGTGTGGAGTTTCTTAAGAAAGAGGATATCTATGCGGTAAGTATTTATAACTCAATAGATAAAGAAAGTTTCTTTACTTCTGGAAGTCCGATGCTTAATCAGGTACATCAGAATGCCTTGATGACTGAAAGGTCCAATATCCACAGTCTGCTTACCGACTGCCCGCAGAGGGATGAAAGGATGGCTTGGCTTAATGATGCTACGGTACGTTTTCAGGCGCTGCCGTATTGTTTCAACATTAACAGGATTTTTGTCAAGACAATAAGGGACGTGATAAACGACCAGGTGGATGGTATGATTACCTGTACAGCTCCTTTTGTGTACGGTCAAAGACCTGCGGATCCTGTCTGCTCGTCTTTTCTAATTGCCGGTCTTGAACACTACATGGCAACAGGCGGCACTGATATTCTGGAAGAAGCTTATGAATCCTTCAAGACGTGGGAAGAGTATCTTTTGTCAAGGTCTGACAATTACATTGTCAACTACTCCTATTACGGCGATTGGGCGTCTCCTTCCTATGCATGCATGAGCGAGGAGTTTGCAGTGTCAAAAGTAACTCCCGGAGAACTTATGTCCACCGGCTATTCATACCTTAACTGCAAAATGCTGCATGAGTTTGCGCTGATTCTTGACAAGGAAGAGGATGCAGAGTATTTCAAGGAAGTCATGGAGAAGATAAAAGAGGCGTTTGTTGAGAAGTGGTTTGACAAGGAATCGTGTATTGTGGCAGCAGGCTCGCATGCAAGTCAGGCTTTTCCTCTGTGGCTGGGCATAATTCCAGAGGAATATAGACAAAAGGTGTGCGACATACTGAGAAACGACCTGGTAGAAAGCAATTACCAGTTTACAACAGGAAATTTGTGTACAAGATACATGCTGGAAGTACTTACACAATACGGTTATGTGGATGATGCGTATGAGATTATGACAAAGGAGACGTATCCTTCCATAGGCTATATGATACAGAATGAGGCTACAACCGTTTGGGAGAGGTTTGAGCTTAAGAAGAATCCGGGGATGAACTCCCACAACCATCCGATGTACGGCTCTGTTTATTACTGGTTCTATGCTTATGTTCTGGGAATCAAACCTTCCGAGAAGGCTTTTGATGTTGTGGACATAAAGCCATATTTTCCATCAAAGCTGCTTTCTGCCCATGGGGAAGTTGAGACAATCAAAGGAAAAATTTCTGTAAGATGGGCAAACAGATATGGCAACATACATCTTTATGTGACAGTTCCTTTTGGAGTTACTGCAAATGTGTACCTCAAGGATGACGAAGTTGTAACGGTAAACTCCGGCTGTCATTATTTCAAAATCTGAACAAAGCAATAAATTAGCTGGCAGAACTGCCAGCTAATTTATTTATATTATTTCAAGTTCATCTCTTGAACCAATGGGCTCGAATGGATTGTGAGGCTCCATCTGATACCAGTATGCCACTGATGAAAGGTCGTCCTGAAGCGGCAAGTATCTTCCCTCTGATCTCCAGCCTAATGCCTGTATCGTAACCTTCAGATCCTTTTCAAACCTGACAGGGTCAAGTATATGGAATCTGTACATCGAGTGCCTGTTTCCCACGCTGTTTGTAGGTCTTGTGTTTTCATTTATGGTCATCAAATCCTGATAGCCCATGAAAGGAGCTGAGAAGTTTCCAAAGAAGCCCCATGCTCCGCCAAAGTAGTCTTCGGTTCCTGTTCCGCAATATGTGGGATATTCAGTATCGCCATCTATAAACATTTTGACTTCTCCTTCACCCCACCAGCCTTGTGTGTTCTGCTGCCATGATAGTTGTGTTCCCACATAGTGACCCTTGCCTTTAACATTGTCAAGAATCACGAAGTCTTCCATGTATGGCAGTGGGTTCTTCCTTGAGAACTTTGCGTGGAAGTATGCCTCTTCTTCAGCAACAAAATCCTCTATCTCATATGTAATAGCATAGAAGAAACCGCCAACATTGCCAGGGTTTCTGCTCTCGACTGTAATTTTTGCATGTTTTCTGAAAGGCATCTGGAAGTACGAATTCAAACCACCTTTAGGATTTACATTAATCGGAATTGAAAGTATGTTGAGTGGAGTCTTCCATCCACATAAGAAGAAGTCTCCCAGGGGAGTTTCCACACTTGGTTTTTCCTCGTGGTCCCAATACATCCTCAGGATAATATCACGGTAAAAAGCAGGATTTACAGTAATCCAGATATGGGTTATTCGGCCTGGTCCGTCAATATCCATTATCGTTGTTTCCTGCCCGGATAACAGGGTAATGCAAGGGCGTACCTTCCATTTCTCGCCCAGCTCTCTTGCTGCATGACTTGGTCCGTCCCAATGTTGACCAATTCTAACTATCTCCTCTGGGGGTTCGGTTGTCAATTTTGCCATTCCGCCTTTTCCTTTTTCACCATACACATTCTCTGCAGTAATAAGGCGGGTTTTGCTGTTTTTAAGTTTGGTAATATCGCTCATCATGCTCATATATGATCGCCCTCCATAATATTAAGTACAATATTTAAGAGTATAGTACCATATTTGTGTAAGGATTATAAGGTGTGAATTTTGCATTTATTAAAAGGATTATAGCAATTATATATTTTCTTGGTGTTTTACACCCTTTTGTTGAATATTTAATTAAAGATATTGAGATATTTTCATAAGTATTGTATAATATGTAACAAATAAATCTAAGGGGGTAACATTATGTCCAAGAAGTTTATAGCGTTGTTAATGGTTGCTGTGCTTAGTGTAGCCATTTTCAGTATTAGTTCTTTTGGTGCATTTGATGGATATGCAATGCGCTTCAATACTCAGGAGTTTCTTGACAAGTTCAATCTTACAAATACCGAAATAGAATTGAAAGATGGATACGCTACTGCTACATCAACAGCACACGACCCAAATATTGAATATACATTCAGTGAGACTGATGTACTTGATGCTGACAAATACAAGTTTGCGGTTATGAAGTACAGAACTACATACGAACAGGAAGGAATGATTGGTGAATTCTATTTTGCTTCGGATGTATCCGGTTACAATCATCCTGCCACCCATGCAGTATTCAATCTGAATTCCAGTGGCGAGTGGCAGAGGGTTGTAGTTGATCTCAGCACCTTTGAAGCATGGACTGGAAATATCAAGTCTCTTAGAATTGACTACATCGAGGCTAATAATCTTCCTGCAGGTGCTGCTATGGATATTGAGTACATAGCCTTTTTTGCAACTAAGGCAGAAGCAGAGGCTTTCACAGACAATTTTGATGACAACCCAGCTACATCTGATCAAAGTGTTCTGTTTGCATTTGTAACTCTTCTTGGTTTTGCGGCTGTTGTATTCAAGAGAAAGCTGGCTTATTAAAATCTTTGCATAAAAAAAGGGCGCAAGCCCTTTTTTTGTGCCTTAATTAAATTTTTTTAATATGGTTTTTATTCTATTTTATTTGGCATAATTAAAATGTATTGACTTGATTGTATTCTGCATTTAATTGACAATACTTGTGTATAAACATATAATCAATCTGTATAAATAATCCGAAAGGAGCACTGATCTTGGAAAAGAAAACACCGATATATGAACGTCACGTGGAGTTGAAGGGGAGGATGGTACCCTTTGCAGGATATCTGCTTCCTGTACAGTACGAAACCGGCGTTATAACCGAGCATAATGCGGTAAGAAACAAGGCTGGCTTGTTTGATGTTTCCCACATGGGACAAATAGTTATACAGGGGCCGGATGCTCTTGAAAATATAAATATGCTTTTGACAAATGATTTTACCAACATGTCCGATGGAAGAGCAAAATACAGCCCTATGTGCAATCCAGAGGGTGGTACCATAGATGACTTGATAGTCTTCAGACAAAGCAAGGATAAATATCTGTTGGGAGTTAATGCGGCCAACAGGGACAAAGATTTTGAGTGGATAAAAAGCAATGTAAAGGGTAATGTTGAAGTACTCGACATATCCGATGACATTGCACAAGTTGCCCTTCAAGGTCCCAATTCTTATGATATTCTCAGGAAATTGACGAATAATATTCCTGAAAAATATTACTCCTTCCTTGAAGATGTGGATGTTAATGGTATAATTTGTTTTGTTTCAAAAACCGGATACACAGGCGAGCTGGGTTATGAGATAAGCTGCGACAAGACAGATGGTGTCAAACTGTGGAACATGCTACTGGACGCAGGTGAAGAGTTTGGTCTCATTCCTTGTGGTTTGGGTGCAAGGGACACTTTAAGGCTTGAAGCGGGCATGCCATTGTACGGTCATGAATTGTCCGAGGAAATATCACCCCTTGAAGCTTCACTAAACTTTACGGTCAAAATGGAAAAGGAAGACTTCATAGGCAAGGAAGGAATAAGGAAGAGGGGCACAAGCAGGAGGCGGGTTGGTCTCAAGATCACTGGAAGAGGCATAGCAAGAGAAGACTGTGATGTGTTTGTGGATGGACAAAAGGTTGGTTTGACCACATCGGGAACCCATAGCCCTACTCTTGGATATCCTATCGCCATGGCATTGATGGATAAAGACTACACTGATATAGGAATTGAAGTGGTTGTTAACGTAAGGGGCAGGGAAATTCCTGCAGTAATTTGTGATTTACCCTTTTATACTCGAGTAAAATAAATTTAGATTAATCATGGAGGAATTGATATGAAAGGCGAAAGATTCTATTTGAAATCACATGAATGGATTGAGTTTATTGATGAAAAGACAGCAAGGGTTGGCATAAGCGATTTTGCACAGCAGGAACTGGGAGATATTGTGTTTGTAAATCTTCCTGAGGTTGGCGACGAAGTTGTTGCAGGCGAAGGTTTTGCAGAGGTTGAGTCTGTCAAGTCAATATCTGAAGTATACAGCCCTGTTACAGGAGTTGTTAGAAGTGTAAATGAAAAACTCCAAGACAGCCCCGAGCTAGTTAATGAAGATGCATATGATGCATGGTTTGTTGAGATTGGAGATATTTCAGCCAAAGAGGAATTGTTGAACGAAGAAGAATACAACGAATTTTTGGAAAGCGAGAATTGATAAATGGGTACCTATGTTCCTAGCACCGAAAAAGAAAGAAGGGAAATGCTTGCATCCATAGGCGTTTGCGATATGGATGACCTTTTCAGGACTATTCCTGAAGATGTCATGCTGAAAGAGCCTTTGGATATTCCAAAGGGAATGAGTGAGTTGGAAGTCCGTAAAAAAATGAAAGGACTTGCCAACAAGAACAAGGTGTATTCATCCATTTTCAGAGGCTGCGGCTCATACAACCACTACATCCCCAGCTGTGTCGGATACATTGCCTCAAAGGAAGAGTTTCTTACAACCTATACACCTTACCAGGCAGAAATTTCCCAGGGCATACTCCAGGCAATGTTTGAGTATCAGACGATGATTTGCGAGCTTACAGGCATGGAGCTTTCAAATGCTTCAGTCTATGATGGCGCCACCGCTGCCAGCGAAGCAATCTTAATGTGTCTTGAAAGGAAAAAGAACAAGGCTGTTGTATCAGGAGCACTGCATCCCGATGTTTTGGAAACCATCAAAACATATTTTTCAGGCTCCGATGTGGAAATCTGTTTTGTACCATGTGTGGATGGTAAAACGGATTATGACAAGATGAAAGAGTGCATCGATGACAGTACTGCCTGCGTGGTAGTAGGCCAGATAAGCTTTTATGGACAACTGGAGGACATTGACAAGGTGAAAGAAGTTATCGGCGATGTTCCTCTTGTAATGTACGTAAATCCCATTGCCCTTGGCATGCTTAAAACACCTGGGGAGTACGGTGCGCAAATAGCGGTAGGAGAAGGTCAGAGCCTTGGCATTCCCATGTCCTTTGGCGGTCCATGCCTTGGCTTTATGGCCTGCACAAAGGAGTATATGAGAAAGATACCGGGAAGAATTGTAGGAAAGACAACGGATTCAAGAGGACGGACTGCTTATGTTTTAACCTTGCAGGCAAGAGAGCAGCATATAAGAAGGGAAAAGGCAAGGAGCAACATATGTACAAACCAGGCAAACTGTGCTCTTAGAGCTGCCATATACATGAGTGCAATGGGCAAAGAAGGTATAAAGAAGGCGGCTTTACTTTCCATGTCAAAGGCACATTATCTAAAAGATGTACTTCTTGCAACCGGATTGTTTGAACTTGTGTACCAGGGCGAGTTCTTTAATGAGTTTGTGACAAGAAGCAAAGATATGGATGACAGGAAGATGCTTGATTTTCTTTCTGAAAAGGGTATTCTTGGCGGATATCCATATGAAGGCAACATCATATGGTGTGCAACCGAGATGAATAGTAAAGAAGAGATGGATTATCTTGTGTCGCAGATAAAGGAGGTGGCAGGATGCAGCTGATATTTGAAAAAAGTGTTGAAGGCAGAAAGAACGACTACCTGCCAGAATGCGACGTGCCAGTATATGAAATGGACAAAAAGTTTATGAGAGAGAGCGATTTGAATCTTCCTGAGATTGCCGAAGCAGATTTGTCCAGGCACTACACATCCCTTGCAAACAGAACTTTTGGCGTAAACAAAGGGTTTTATCCTTTGGGTTCCTGCACCATGAAATATAATCCGAAGATTAATGAAGAGATGGCAGGCCTTGAGGGTTTTGCAAACATTCATCCTCTCCAGCCGGAGAATACGGTGCAAGGATGCCTTGAGGCTTTGCATCTTGCTGAGGAGTATCTGAATAAAATTACCGGCATGGATGCTATAAGTTTCCAACCCGCAGCCGGCGCTCATGGCGAATATACAGGATTAAAACTCATTAAAGCATACCATGACGATAGAGGGGATTTTAAAAGGGACAAGATAATTGTTCCGGATTCCGCTCATGGAACGAATCCTGCAAGCGCAGCCATGTTGGGGTACAAAATAATAAATATTAAGTCCAGTGAGGATGGATTTGTTGATCTTGCAGAGCTGGAAAAGGCAGTAGGGGATGACACTGCTGGTTTCATGCTCACAAATCCAAATACTCTTGGTCTTTTTGACCCAAATATATTGAAAATTACGGAGATTGTAAGGAAAGCGGGAGGCCTCAACTATTACGACGGTGCAAACCTTAATGCAATTATGGGTAGGGCAAGACCCGGCGATATGGGATTTGATGTTGTGCACCTTAACTTGCACAAGACCTTCTCAACACCCCACGGCGGCGGAGGTCCTGGTGCGGGTCCTGTTGGATGTAAAGGGTTCTTGAAATGCTTCCTGCCAGGTCCTGTGGTTGTAAAAGAAGATAGTATTTTTAAATTCTTTACACCTGAAAAAAGCATTGGCCGTGTAAAGAGTTTCTACGGACATTTCCTGGTGGTTGTAAAGGCTTTAACATATATCCTGCAGAATGGCTGCGATGGTCTGAAGGAAGTTTCAGAAAGTGCAGTTTTGAATGCCAACTACATGATGTATAAACTAAAAGAGACTTACAACATTCCATACAAGGGTCCGTGCATGCATGAGTTTGTAATATCATTGGAGGAGGAAAAGGCAAAGTACGGTTTTACTGCTCTTGATATTGCAAAAGCTTTAGTAGACAAAGGCATGCATCCACCTACGATGTATTTCCCGCTTGTGGTGCATGAAGCTCTGATGGTGGAACCTACTGAAACCGAATCCAAGGAAACCCTTGACAAGGCAATTGAAGACTTCATAGCGGTATACGAGCAGGCAAAACAGGATGTGGAGAAGGTTAAGAATACCCCGGTTACAACACCGGTGGGCAGGCCGGACGAGGCAACCGCTGCACGAAACCCAATTATTAAATATGAAGGATAAATTAAGGGGGGCTTGAAACACAGCTCCCCTTGAATTATGCTCAAAAACCTTAAATTAACTATGGTTTATGGGCAATAATCTTAATTAAATACATTGAAATAATGGGTTTTGACATATATACTAATCTGGTATAAATCTATTGGTGGTACAAATGCAAAGAAAAAGGATATTCGTTATAGCTATATTACTCATACAGATACTCGCAACAGAAGTCATAGCGTACAATTACAAGGAACAGCTTGATTCAACAAAATCGGAGATTTACGAAAGAATAGAGGAGATTGTAAAGACGGGGGAAGAGTTTGCCGATCTTACCGATATATATGACAAGGGGTATTATTCAAAAGAAGAGCTTGATGTGATTGTTAAGAAAATAGGGGTGGACACACAAGCTGCAATAGATGCTTTTTTAAAAGACCATCCTGAAATATATTGGCTTAAATTTGGAGAAGGAGGAGTGGGTGCCAGTTACAATATTGAAACCATAGGGTCTTTTAATAGAGTAGATGACGTGTTTTTTCAAATTGTTACCGATGAAAAGTATGAAGGCAAGCTTGAGGAGATCGACAAGGCACTTTGGGAAAGAGTAAATGAATTTGAAGTGCATGGGGAAACTCGGTATGAGAAAGTAAAGAGCATACATGATAGTTTGATTGAACATGTGGAATACGATGGCGTTTTTTTATACTCCCATGAGGCTGTAGGTGCTTTGGTTTATGGGAAAGCGGTTTGCGAAGGATACGCAAAAGCTTTCAAGCTTATTTGCGACAGGGAAAAAATCCCCAATGTTTTGGTTATAGGGACGGGGGTAACGCCGGACGGAAGAGAAGAGGACCACATGTGGAATTACGTACAAATGGAAGACGGCAATTGGTATGCAGTGGATGTTACCTGGGATGATCAGGATAAGTTAGTTTACGACTTCTTTCTTGTAGGCAGCAAATCAAATTCTTTTGGTGAAACCCATATCCCAAACGGGGACTTCTCCGGCATAAACAAATATGTCTTTACTTATCCGCCTTTGGAGGAAAATGCATATGGATTGGCAAGCCCCGAGCCTGAAGAAGATATGCCAAGAGAAAGCATAATCAGTACGGAGAATAAGGAATCAAACCACATTGGACCATATATAGCCCTGGTCTTTGGTGTATGTTTATTAGGAATTGTGGTTGTTATATATAAAAGAAAATAAAGGAGGCATTTCATGGAAGGAAAGTGGATTTTTACAGAAGCCAAAAGAACGGAAGAACCGATGATGGTGTGTTTTAGGAAAGAAGTGCTTGTAGACAGGGTATGCGATAGATGCACCATACAAATATCTGCAGATTCAAGATACTTTTTGTATATAAACAGCGACATGGTTGATTGCGGACCTGCGAAGATGCCTGCAGGTTTAAGATGCTATGATGAGCTTGACATAACACCATATATAAAACAAGGAAATAACGAGATTTTTGTCAAGGTACTGTGCTATCCAAAGGATTCTTTGAAGGCTTTGGGTTTTTCCTCAGGCCCTATATCAGTAATCACTGAAGGGGTGGGAGGACTTCTCATACATGAATTGGATACGAACTATGGCCTTTCAACGGATGAAAGCTGGATGTGTGCAAAAATAGACGGATATGGATTTGTCAAAAATAAATTTGCCGGCTATGTCGGATTTTCAGAGCATATTGATTATGAAAGGGTACAGGCAAGCCTTGATAATAATATGAAGAATGCTGTAGTCGTCATGGACAGTGCCAATTCGAACCCTTACGGTCTTGCATCCTTCTGGCAGCTTGTCAAAAGACCCATTCCTCAAATGTACATGGAGAAGAAGGATACATTCAAGCTGATGAGGCAGTATGACAACACTTATGAATATGATGCGCAGGTGTATGTATTTGCATTTCCAGCGATAAAAGTTTCCGGAAAGCAAGGTGGCTTTGCCAAACTTACGTACGCTGAAAGCTATGGTAGGTTTGAAGAAACCGGATATGTAAAAGGAGTAAGGAACAATCCAGACAGACAGGAGATTATTGGAGAGGTAGATTATATCACCTTGCAGGAAGGAGAAACAATTTACATCCCCTTTTATCCAAGAGCCTTCAGGTTTGTAAAAGTTGAAGTGTCGGAAGATGTTGAAGTAGAAGAATTCTTCTACTATGAAACCGGCTATCCTTTGGATGTCCAGGCTGAATTCAAGGCGGATGATGAAGTGTATGAAAAGATATGGGATGTAAGCTTGAGGACGCTAAAGCTCTGCATGTATGAGACTTATGTGGATTGTCCGTATTACGAGCAGATGCAGTACATGATGGATACCTATCTTGAAGCCATATACACCATGTCCGTATCGGATGATTCAAGGCTTGTGAAAAAGGCAATAAATGATTTTGCGTATTCGCAATTGCCCAATGGCCTTCTTCCATGCAATGCCCCTTCAAGTTTCGTACAGGTTATCCCAGGCTTTGCAATCTACTGGCTTCTTTTGCTCGACGCATACTTTATGTATGAGGATGATGTGGAGTTTGTAAAAGGGCATCTTGGTACCGTAGACAGGATTATTGATTTCTTTACAAGGCACATAAACGAAGATGGACTTCTTGGCGATACAGGATTTTGGCAATTCTTCGACTGGGTTGACGGCTGGGAGAGAGGAGTTCCTGTTCAGAAGGGTGTTAATATTCTGTACAACATGCTGTTTGTGTTAGGTTTGAGAACTGCCGCCAAACTGAATCTGTCTGTAGGCAGATTGTCAACCCATAACGAGTACTTGGCATTGGCAAATTCCTTGTCCTATCAGATTATCAAGCATTCTTTTGACAAGGAAACCGGCCTTTTCAAGAATTCTCCTAATGATGAAAAGCCTGTAAGCGTTCATGCACAGGTGTTTGCAGTGGTTGCGCAAGTTGTCATGTGTGAGGATAACAAAAGAGCGTTAATGAGAACCACTGTGGAAAATGCGGGAAAACTAAAACCCATGTCCTATGCTATGAGGTTCTTTTTATGCAGGGCTTTGGAAGAGACAGACATGTACGACGAGGTATATAAAACCTTCAGGATTTGGGATGCGTATAAAGAGCTTCTTGAACTTGACCTTACCACATGGCCGGAGGATTTTGTCACTCAAAGAAGCGACTGCCATGGCTGGAGCGCTTTGCCTCTTTCTGAATTTGTCCGCTGCTATTTGGGTGTAAGGCCAATTGAGTATGGTTTCAAAAAGGTTGGCATATATATTTACGACAGTCCGTTTGAAAAATACTCCGGGACTGCTGTAGCTAAAGGGAAAGAGATTTTTGTCGATATAGATAATGTGACAGGAAATGTTGCTTTAAGAATTCCTAAAGGTTTGGATTACGAACTGAAGGACTTCAGGAAAAACGTCCAGTCGCCAAAGTATTTGATTTCCACATATTAATGTATTAAAATAAATAGTATTGTTACAAGTAGAGAACTTTGCTTGGTTCTCTACTTTATTGCAATAATGAGGTGGTAAATATGACCAAAACAGCAGTTGAACTTGTTCTTGAAAAGGAAAAGGAATCTGACAAGAGAATAAGGGAAGCAAGACTTGAAGCGGAAAGAATGCTTCAGGAGGGAAAGAAAAGAGTAAGAGAATTGCTAGCCAGACTGGAGCAGGAAGAAAAAGAAGAAGTATTAAAGCTACGGGTCGATGCTGACAAGGAAATTGAGAGACTTAAGGAAGAATATTTCGCAAAGACTCAGGAAGAGATTGAAAAGCTTGCCAAGAAAACCGAGGGCAAAAGGGAAGTTGCTGTCGGTTTGGTGGTTGAGAAGCTTTTTTTCTAGGAGGAAAAATTAATGGCAATTCTACCAATGAAGAGAATCGACATAATTGCCTTGCGGAAAGAGCGCAAAGACGTTCTTGAAATGCTGCAGGAATTAGGTTGTGTCGAGATAATTGATGTGGATAGGGAAGGGATAGAAAAAGTCAACACCCAGCCTTTCGTTAACGAGTTTGAAAGGGATATGGATTTGGCTGTGCGTGCAAAGGAAATAGTTGAAAGGTACGCAGACAGAAAGAAGCCGTTTTTGTCTTCTTTTCTTGAAGGCAGGGTTGTTGACAAGGAAGAGTTTGTGCAAAAAAGCAAAAGCTACAAAGCCACAATACAACTATGCTGTGAGATAATGAATTTATCAAAAGAAATTGAAAAAGCAGAGGAAAGAATAAATTCCCTACAGACTGAATTTGACTCTCTTTTAATCTGGTCTGATTTGAAAATAAATGCCGCTCTTAAAGAAACAAGGCACACAAAAGTCTACATAGGTCATTTTTACAAAGCCCTAACAGAAGAAGATATATTAAGTGTAATTGATACTGATTTGGTTCATGTGGAAATATTACAAGCATTCAAGGACCAAACCTGTGTGCTTGTCCTTTGCCACAAGAATGTATCTCTTGATGTTGAAAAGTCACTAAGACAACTTGATTTTTATCAGTTTGAATATTCATATTTCATTCTGCCTTTTGAAAGACTTAAAGAAATTGAGAATCAAAAGAAAGAGTTTGAAAAATCCATTGAGGAAAAAACAATTCTTTTGAAAAAACATGCTCAAAGACTTGATGATATTGAGCTTGTAATAGATTATTTGTCAATAAGGAAAGACAAGTATGAGGAGATAAAAAAGCTAGCAAACACTCCTCATGTGGTCATAATTTCAGCATACATACCTGAGAAGGAAATAGAAAGATGCACAAATCTTCTTGATAAAAGATTTACTGCATGTTTTGACATATATGATCCGAAGGAAGAAGAGGATGTTCCTGTTCTTCTTGAGAACAATTGCTTTGTACAGCCAATGGAAACCATAACGGAAATGTATGCTCTTCCCGGGAAAGGTGATCCGGATCCAAGTCCCGTTATGGCCTTCTTCTATTATCTTCTTTTTGGTCTTATGTTCTCCGATGCCGGATACGGACTTATTATGGCGATTGTTTCCTTCATCATGGTGAAAAAGAAGAATGTAAAGGAGTCTGTTAAGAAAACCTTTTCCATGTTCCTTTACTGCGGTATCTCCACCGTATTCTGGGGTGCTGTATTCGGCAGCTGGTTTGGAGATATAGTTCCTGTCATATACAAGGAGTTCCTACATAAAACACCGCCAAACATGGCTTTGTGGTTTAATCCTATAGACTTTCCCATAAAGTTTTTAATCTTTGCCTTCCTTTTAGGAATGGCTCATCTGTTTTCAGGAGTTTTGACCAATGGCATAATATCGGCTAAAAAAGGAAGTATTCTGGACGGATTCTTCAACACAGTGCCAATTATATCATTGGTAACGGGTGGTGCATTCTTGGGTGCCACTTATCTGGTGAGCGTGCCTCCTGTGCTTCTTCAGATTGGAAAATACCTCCTCGGCTTGGGAGTAATACTTGTCATACTTGCTGAAATATACAGGACAAGAAAGATACTTGCAGGGCTGGGTGGTGGACTTTACAGTCTTTACAATACTTTTTCCGGGTATGTAAGCGACATCCTTTCATATTCAAGACTTCTTGCACTGGGTCTTTGTACGGGAAGTGTTGCGGGTGTTGTTAACATGGTGGGGGTTCTACCCTCCAATCCTGTAGTAAAGGCCGTTTCGCTGACTATAGCGTTTGTGCTGGGACACAGTCTAAACTTTGCAATAAATGCATTAGGCGCTTATGTACACACAAACAGACTTATGTTTATAGAGCTCTTTTCCAAGTTTTACGAAGGTGGAGGCAGAGCCTTCAAACCTTTTAGAATAAATACCGCATATGTAAAGATTAAGGAGGAAATTTAACAATGGACAAATATGGAATAGTTATAGCTGTTTTGGGAGCAATATCAGCAGCGCTCTTTTCTGGAATGGGTTCAGCAAAAGCTACTGGAATGGTGGGAGAATCCGCAGCTGGTGTAATATCTGAAGACCCTTCCAAGTTTAGCAAACTCTTGATACTTCAGCTTCTTCCAGGAACCCAAGGTCTCTATGGTCTATTGGTTGCAGTTCTGGCTCTAAGCAAACTGGGACTTCTGGCAGGTGAGATTCAGGCAATAACCTGGGGTCAGGGTCTTATGTACTTCTTTGCATGCATGCCTATTACTGTTGTGGGATATTGGTCCGCAATCAAGCAGGGAAGAACTGCGATTGCAGGCGTTGGTATTGTGGCAAAGAAACCTGAGCAAAGCGGAAGAGCTGTAACTCTTGCGGCTATTGTTGAGATTTACGCCATATTGGCGCTTCTAATATCCATACTTGCATTGAATGGAATAGGATAAGGGATGGAAATATGGATACAGGTCTTGAGAAGATTCTGAAAAAGATTGAAGAGGATTGTGACGCGGAAATAAAAAGAATTATTGATGCTGCCGAAAGGGAAGCCAATGAGTTTTATTGCGATGCTGAGAAGGAAGCTTTAAGTCAGAAGGAAAAGAGGTTTGAAAAGGCCAAATCTGACAGTAAAGCCAGGATAAGCATTGCAGTAAAGACCTTTGAGCTTGAGAAAAGAAACATGCTTCTTAAGGCTAAAAATCAGCTTATTGATGAAGCTATAGATATGGCGGTAGAAAGGGCAAGAAATCTTAAAGATGAGGATCTTCTTTCCCTTGTTAAAAACCTCATTCTCAAACATTCTTTGAAAGGTGAGGGAGTATTGAGGTTTTCAGAAAAAGATTCGCCAAGAATTACAGATTTTTTCCTAAACGAGGTAAACTCGATACTAAAAAATGCCGGAAAGCATGTTGAAAAAGGGGAGAGTATTGACATTAAGGACGGCTTTGTCATTGAGTACAGGGATGTGAATATAAACTGTACATATGGGGCTTTGTTAAAAGGTATGGAAGATGAAATCAGAGAGCATGTACATAGAGTTCTTTTTCAGGAGGATATTGAATGAGGGAAACTGATTATGCATACAGCGTGGGAGTGATACGCTATCGGGAAACGTATCTCATATCAAAATCAGACATGGATGCCTTGGTTGACATGCCGGATATTGAAAGTAGCTTGTCTTTTCTCGATTCAAAGGGTTACAAGGACATATCCCTTGAAAACCTTAATGCATATTTAAACCAAAAATCAAAAGAGGTTTGGGACTTTCTTGTCGAGACGGTTCCGAATAGCACAGTGTTTTCCTTTTATCTATTAAAGAATGACTTCCACAACCTGAAGGTTTCCCTTAAATCAAAAGTGCTGGGTGTTGAAACAAGGGACTTTTTACAACCCTCCTGTATTTCTCCTGAGTTTTTAAAGGAAAGAGTGGATGAAAAGGATTTTGACAATCTTTCTTATGGCTTGAAGGAATGTGCTATCGAGGCGTACGATATCCTTGTTAGAACCAAAGACGGTTTCCTGTGTGATCTCGTGGTTGACAGACATTGTCTTGATGCAGTTCTTAAAGAAGTCCAAAAAACAAGGAATGAGTTTTTGATATCGTACGCAAATACATTTGCTTCCTTTTCAACTATCAAGACGGCATACAGACTTGCAGGGGGAAGAAGGGATAAGGAGATAATCAACATGGCTGTATGTCATGTGTCCGAACCTGACAGAGTGGAGCTTGTAGAAGCTTGTGCAAAAAGTAAAGAGGCGCTTATATCGTATTTGAAGTCGACCAAATTTAATGACATTGCCAAATATTTAGAAAAGTCCGTAGTCGTTTATGAAAAGGAATGTGACGAAAGACTTATAGGTATGTGCATGGATGTAAAGGACCGGGTCTTGGGTCCTGAACCAATTTTTGCGTATTACATGGCTAAAGAAATGGAGATTGCCAATATTCGCATCATACTTTACTGCATGCGGAATGGTATTGACAAGGAGACAATAAGGGAGAGGGTGCGAAACATATATGTATAAAGTGGCTGTAATGGGAGACAAGGATAGTGTTGAAGGATTTAAGGCCATTGGCATGCATGCAGTTGTGGCTAATAAAGAGGATGCTCAATTGAAACTAAAGGAGCTGGTTGAATTAAATTATGCCGCAATATTTATCACCGAAGAACTCGCATCCGGTATTCCCGAGGTAATAGAGAGGTATAAAGAGGAAATAATTCCTGCCATAATCCTTGTTCCTGGACTTAAAGGAAATACCGGGGATGGGATGAGGAATATTGGAGAACTTGTGAAAAAAGCAACCGGAGCAGACATACTTGGTTAAAGGGGTGTTATATTTGAATCACGGTACCATTGTTAAAGTATCAGGACCCTTGGTGGTGGCAGAAGGCATGAGGCATGCCAGCATGTTTGACGTTGTAAGGGTTGGAAAAGCAAATCTAATAGGTGAGGTTATAGAGATGCATGGGGACAGGGCATCCATACAAGTGTATGAGGAGACGGAAGGTCTTGGCCCTGGAGATGTGGTTGTATCTACAAATCTTCCCGTGAGTGTCGAGTTGGGTCCTGGTTTGATAGGAAGCATATTCGATGGAATACAAAGACCTCTTGATGAGATAATGAAAATATCAGGACACAACCTTACAAGAGGTGTCATGGTGCCTTCATTAAACAGGGAGAGGAAATGGAATTTCGTCAAGTGCGTGAATGAAGGAGCGTATGTAGAAGCGGGAGATGTTCTAGGCACCGTTACTGAAACGGAAGTTGTTGTGCATAAAATCATGGTGCCATATGGAGTTTCAGGTACCATTTTGAAGATAGAGGAAGGTTCTTTTACAGTCACCGATACTATAGCAGTTGTTGAAACTGAAAAAGGAAAAGTGGAGCTTGCCATGATGCAGACATGGCCGGTAAGAAAGGAAAGGCCGTATCAAAAGAAACTGCCCCCTGAGATGCCCATGGTGACAGGACAGAGGGTTATTGACTGCCTCTTCCCTGTGGCAAAGGGAGGCGTGGCTGCAATTCCTGGTCCTTTTGGCAGTGGAAAGACAATAACGCAGCACCAGTTGGCAAAATGGGCGGAAGCCGACATTGTTGTGTATATTGGATGTGGAGAACGAGGCAATGAGATGACGGATGTTCTAATGGAGTTTCCGAAACTGGTAGACCCCAGGACTGGAAAATCCATTATGGAAAGAACAGTTTTGATTGCAAATACTTCCGATATGCCCGTTGCTGCAAGGGAAGCATCTATTTATACAGGTATAACGATTGCAGAATACTTTAGAGATATGGGATATTCCGTAGCGCTGATGGCGGATTCCACTTCAAGATGGGCTGAAGCTTTGCGAGAAATGTCGGGCAGACTTGAGGAGATGCCTGGAGAGGAAGGCTATCCGGCATACCTGGGAAGCCGTCTTGCCCAGTTCTATGAAAGAGCAGGTCGTATCGTCTCATTGGGTTCTGAAAAAAGGGAAGGTACCCTTACGGCCATTGGAGCAGTTTCGCCACCGGGCGGAGACTTTTCAGAGCCTGTAACCCAGGCAACCCTTAGGATTGTAAAAGTATTCTGGGGGCTGGATGCAAATCTTGCATACAAGAGACATTTTCCTGCAATAAATTATCTGACAAGTTATTCGCTTTACGTAGATACTTTGGAAAAATGGTTTGATGAGAATATTTCACCACTTTGGTGCAAGCTTAGAATAAGGATGCTTCAGACTCTTCAGGATGAAGCGGAGCTGGAGGAGATTGTAAAGCTGGTAGGTATGGATTCCTTGTCGCCCCAGGACAGACTCAAGATGGAAGTGGCAAGATCCATAAGGGAAGACTTTCTACATCAGCTTGCCTTCCATGAAGTTGACACATACACAAGTCTTGAAAAACAGTTTTTGCTTATGAGACTCATTTTTGAATACTATGATGAGGCTGTCATTCTCCTTAAAGACGGAGGAAATATTGAGGAAATAGTTAATATTCCTGTGAGGGAAGCCATTGGAAGGTTCAAGTATGTTAAAGAAGAAGAGATACATGCAAGATACGCTGATATAAGTGAGAAGATTAGGAATGAGCTTAAGGCTTTGGCTGGCAAGGAGGAGATATAATGCCTGTTGAGTATAAGACCATAGAAGAAGTTGCAGGACCGCTAATGCTTGTTAGGGACGTGGAAAATGTTACATACAATGAAATGGGCGAGATTGAGCTGGCAAATGGAGAGATAAGACGTTGCAGAGTGCTGGAAGTGGACGGAAGCAATGCGCTTGTTCAGCTGTTCGAAAGCTCTATTGGTATTAACCTCTCCAACAGCAAGGTGCGTTTTCATGGCAAGCCCATGGAATTTGGAGTTTCTGAAGACATATTAGGCAGAGTTTTTGACGGTCTTGGTAATCCAATAGATGGAGGTCCACCTATTATTCCGGAAAAAAGAATGAATATTAACGGACTTCCCATGAACCCTGTGGCAAGGAACTACCCTTCAGAGTTCATCCAGACAGGAGTATCTGCGATAGACGGCCTTAACACCCTGGTAAGAGGACAAAAACTGCCCATATTCTCAGGCAGCGGTCTTCCTCATTCAAAGCTGGCTGCACAGATTGCAAGGCAGGCAAAGACAAGAGGAGCAGAGGAGCCCTTTGCTGTTGTTTTTGCTGCAATTGGAATTACATTTGAAGAAGCCAACTTTTTTATAGAAAGCTTTAAGGAATCTGGGGCTATTGACAGGACTGTATTGTTTGTAAACCTTGCAAACGATCCAGCTATAGAGAGGATATCCACTCCAAGACTTGCTCTTACTGCCAGTGAATATCTTGCTTTTGAAAAAGGAATGCATGTCCTTGTAATTCTTACCGATATTACCAACTATGCGGATGCACTTAGAGAAGTGTCTGCCGCAAAGAAGGAAATACCGGGCAGGAGAGGTTACCCCGGTTACATGTATACAGACCTTGCCACCCTTTATGAAAGAGCCGGAAGACAGAAGTCAAAACCAGGTTCCATTACAATGATACCTATTCTTACAATGCCCGAGGATGACAAAACTCATCCCATACCAGACCTTACAGGCTACATCACAGAAGGTCAGATAATACTAAGCAGGGAACTGTACAGAAAGAACATTCTTCCTCCCGTGGATGTTCTGCCATCACTTTCAAGGCTTAAAGACAAGGGTATTGGTGAAGGCAAGACAAGGCACGACCATTCCGATACAATGAACCAGCTCTTTGCAGCTTACGCAAGAGGTATAGATGCAAGGGAACTTATGATGGTCTTAGGTGAGTCTGCTCTTACTGATATGGATAAACTGTATGCGGAATTTGCAGAAGCCTTTGAAAGGGAATACGTATCCCAGGGGTTTGAAACAGATAGAACAATTGAAGAGACTCTTGATTTAGGTTGGAAGCTTTTAAGGATGCTTCCCAGAACCGAGCTTACAAGAATCAGGGAAGAGAACCTGGAAAAGTATTATTGAACGCAGGGTGGTTTGAATGGCGATACTGGCAGTAAATCCTACAAGGATGGAACTTTCAAAACTTAAAAAGAAACTAACTGTTGCAAGGCGCGGGCACAAGCTTCTGAAAGACAAATGCGACGAGCTTATGCGTCAGTTTCTTCTGCTTGTCAAGGAGAACAAAGCTCTGAGAATGGAAGTGGAAGAAGGCATAAGGAATGCCCATAAAAGCATGATTGTTGCAAGAAGTGTTATGAAGGAAGAGGAGATTTCAAATGCACTCATGGTATCCAAGCAAGAAATACAAGTAGAGAAAAAGGAAAGAAGCATCATGAGTGTTGCAATTCCTGTTTTTGAAACCAGCTTCAAAACTGAAAATGAGCAGGATATCTTTTCATACGGTTATGCCTTTACATCCGGTGCTCTAGATGATGCACTTTTGGAGTATTTTGATGTAATGCCCAAAATGATGAAGCTGGCAGAGATTGAAAAGTCTTGTCAGATTCTATCCATGGAGATAGAAAGGACAAGAAGACGTGTAAATGCTCTGGAACATGTCATAATTCCGCAGTATGAAGAGACAATCAAGTACATCAGGATGAAGCTTGAAGAAAACGAAAGGGGCAATATCACAAGGCTCATGAAAGTCAAGGAAATGGTTCTTGAGAAGACTTATGATTTTAAATAGAATTAATGGCCCGCAAGGGCCATTAATAGTCTATTACGACCATTGTGTGATTGTATACTTTAGGTACGGAATATGAAACTACGCCGTTGTTATATGTGAAATCAATATCTTCGTTCTCAGGTGCAAGATACACTCTCTTTGGCTTTTTATCCAATCGTATTTGCACTTCGATATTGTAGACAGGAACTATGTCTTCAATAACTTCAATACCGCTTCCCCGTTTAACAGGCACTGCATACAGCAGGTGATTTACAAGCCGGTTTTTCACTTTTTGGTCCATCAAGGTTACAATCCCTTGAGCGTACAAATTGGTTTTCAAAGTCTTTCTGTCTCCCAGGATTCTGTCTACTGCATACCTTACAATCTCCTTTGCAGAAATTTCTCCAACCTGTGCATATTCTCTAAACATCATGGAACAGATGTATATGCCGTCCTTGCCCATGGTAATTGCGCATTTCTTTACATCCGGGTTGTTAGGAGCGTGCTGATGGGAAGAGAAGTGAAGTGCGGTCCTGTTAAAGTAGGGGTCTTCTCTTAAAGCAAGGATTTCTGCTGCCTCTGTCGCTTTAATGTCAAAGGCATCCCGGTAAGTAACAAAAGCCGTATCAAGACCTAAAACATTAAATTTTGGCCTTATGTATATTGGACGGTAATCGGAGGATTTCATGAACGTAGCACCCAAATCAAAGGCAAATTCATCTCTGTCCTTATACAAAGCAGACAAACCAGTAGCAAGGATTTTGCCTCCGTTTTGAATGAAGTTGTCTATCTTTTCTTTTAGATACTCATCAACTCTAATACTGTCAGGCAAAATCAGAAGCTTGTATTTGTCAAGACTTGCTTCCTGATCTACAACATCAAACAGGTACTTGCCTTCAAGCATTATCCTGACAGCACCCACATCTCCTGAAGAATCCATGGGTGTTTTGTAATAGTTTTGAATTGCTTCCTCTGAAAGGATTGCAATATCGCAAACACTTTCCACATTGTCGCACCACTCTTCCTTTTTCTCAACTTCCTTGTATGCAATTCCTACAAGTTTGTATGTGGCTTCATCCATGAATCCCAAAGGATGTAATTGGTCGCCAATGGAGCATTTTGCACCATTGGCAAGGCTCAAGGCTGTTTCGTAAAGAAGTGCGTTTGGATGTTTAAAACCTCCGAATTCACCCCAGGTGGTGTGGAATTTGCCCGTCATGCCAAGGTATTCCATGTTTAGGGTGCGGGCATAGGCGCTGGATAGAGGGAAATGGTCGTAACCCCATCCGCCTGTAGGAAGACTTTCCAGTTCCAAATGTGTGTTTGCATAAGCAAGATCCCTTCTGCCTCTCCTTATATGACCGCTGTTGTGGAAAAGAGGCAGTCCTTTCTTGTATTTATCCACAGCTTCTTTTGCTCTTTTCAGATAGTTTGCATAAACTTCCTCGCCAAGTTCCAAGTGGTTTTCGTAAACATAGGGTTCTTTGCCTCTTTCAAGAAGTGTATTGATGCAGTTCTGGCAGTAGCATATTCTTACTCCCACAATGTCCAAAAAAACCCCGTCCACATCGTATTTTTTTACTACTTCCTCTACCTGGGGCATGAAGTAGTCGATATATGGGGAGTTCATACAAAACTCATGATAGCCTGCATCTTTCCAGTTTAACTGGTCGTTTTCCGGCCTTGTAAGCCATTCAGGTCTTCTTCTTGCAAGTTTTTCATCCAGCCCTGCGGATATGTACACGGGTGTTTTTACCCCTATTTCGTGGGCTGCTTCTATCTGGCTGCCAAGAAGGTCAAAGTCAAGACAGGGATGTCTTTCATTGGCCTCTGACGGAAAATACGCCCACCCATGGTGGCATTTTGCAAACAAGGTTATTGAGTCAACATGTCCCATTTTCAATGCTTTTTGAAACTGTTCTTTTGAAAACTTGCTCCCGATTCCTGCGATTTTTTCGCTGGTGTGAAAATCCAGGTGTACTTGTCTAAATCTCATGTTTGTCCCTCTTTTCATCTTAGTTAATACAATTTTATAATTTTTCCACAACCAGTCAACCCAAAACGGACAGATTGTGATAGAATAAAGATATAAATTAATAGTAGTTAATCGAGGTTGGACATGAGAACAGAATATTGGGCGTTTTTGGATAAATATAATGTAGCAGATATTAGAAACAACAATGAGGACAAACAAACAAGAAAAAAGCTTGAAGAAATACTAACAGACAACTACAAGCAGATTAAATCGAATATTTTGAATCTTCCCCACAGGATTGACAATCTTGTATTCATAAGGGCAAGATTTTTAAAATACAGGAGGATTGCCCTGTTTGTTTTTACTCTCTTTGTTTTGGTGGTTTCGGCATTTGTGTACCTATTCAGAAACTGGCCGGGTGTTAGTCTTTTTTACTATAGAATGTATTTAATATCTGTCTTTACAATTCTAATGATGTTGTTCCCTGCTTTGGTTGTGTATGTGAACAAGGTAAGGGGAGAGATGATTAGATTCGTCAGGTACATAATTATTCATGGAGAGGAAGAACTTGAATTGCCAATACCTGATTACCTAAGAAAAATATTTGTGCCTTTTGGAAAAGGAAAGGAAAAGGTGGTATTGGGGAAAATAAGGTGTGGATGTGCAAACGAAGGTAATATGAGGCTTGTGGCAAACACTACCTATGTAAACGAAGGTTTACCTGTAAACAGTTATACTAATGTTACATATCTAAAAGCTCACTGCCTTGACTGCGGTACGGAACATGTTTTGTTTGATGTAAACAAGCATGGCTGGAATGGGTTTGTAAGGCAAAAGCAGGAGGGGGAACATGCTTCCTTTTCCTTTGTCGAGTGCCCTTTATGCAGATGTCTTTCCCATTCAGTGCACATGACCCTTCACTCTCCTGGAAAAGAGATGTTTGTAAGGGAAAGCTTTCTTTTGAGGAGTGACGGTTCATCTATGAGAGAAAGCGACTGGGTT
>DUPL01000096.1 GCA_012838385.1 Clostridiaceae bacterium | reverse complement strand
CGTGAAAAATTCAAGGATAACAATGATTTTGACATAGTTACTGTCAGGGGACTTGGTTACAAGGCGGTGAAGATATAATGCTGAGGATTAAGACATTACGCGGAAGGACTACTCTGTTTGTTTTGGTTATAATGCTTTTGTCTGGCATACTGACAACTTTATTGGGAGTATTTCTCAACTGGCTTAACCTGCTTACTTATCCTACAATCTGGGCTCCCATTATAGTGCTGTCGGTCAGCAGCTTGCTCGGTACCCTTTTGGCCCATTTTCTGGCCAACTTCATATTGAAACCTATAAAAGATATTGCAAGAGCCACAAAAGAAGTAGCCAAGGGAAATTTCACAGTACAGGTGGACGACGCAAAAACCATCGGTGAAATTGAAATGCTAATAAAGGATTTTAACAAGATGGTGAGAGAGCTTGCCAGTATTGAAATGTTCAGGTCCGACTTCATAAGCAATTTTTCCCACGAGTTCAAAACACCTATTGTTTCAATCCAGGGTTTTGCAAAGCAGCTCCAAAAGGAAAACATTTCAGATGAGAAAAAGAAAAAATATATTGAAATAATTGCACAGGAAAGCGAAAATCTTGCAAACTTGTCAACAAACATACTCTACCTGACAAAACTGGAGTCTCAAAACATAGTAACGGACAAGACCTCTTTTTCTTTGGATGAACAGATAAGACATAGTGTAATTCTTCTGGAAAAAACATGGACCAGGAAAAATCTTCAGATAATACTTGATTTGGACCCAATAACATACCATGGCAATAAAGACATAACCGAACAGCTTTGGACAAACCTTCTTAGCAATGCTGTAAATGCATCCAAGGAAAATGGTAAAATCGAAATTACTGCGAAAGAAAAAGAAAATGAGATTATTGTAAGCATAAAGGATTATGGAGTTGGAATGACAAGCGATGTATTATCCAGAATTTTTGACAAATTCTATCAGGGAGATACAAGCAGAACTTCGTCCGGCAACGGACTCGGCCTTCCAATGGTAAAGCGTATAGTTGAACTTTGCAATGGTAAAATTCATGTACAAAGCGAGCCTGACAGGGGGACCACATTTTCAATTACCTTTCCGAAAAGCATGGGGTGACTTTATGAATGAAAGAATGAGAATCAGGGATCTGGCAAAAGAAACAATGGAATATGCACAATCCGATGAAATGCAAAGAAGACGGAAACTGTGGACAAATCACAATAGTCTAGAATTTGCTTATCCTCCGGTGTATATACGTGCAATACCTTTTCATGAATTTATAGATAAAAACGAAATAAAGTGTCAAACTCCGACATTGAGAAGTTTGGAGATAAATTTTTTGATGAACAGATATCGCATGAAACTATATGATGACACAATAATAGAACCTTGGGTGGTGGTGCGTGCACATTTAAAATCATCACCTTTGGGAGTATACGGTATGCCAGCACACTTGAGTGACAAGGTCCCTGGTGGAGCTGCCAAATTCATGCCCTCGATATTGAAAGAGGAAGACATAGAAAAGCTTCATGTTATGGACTATGAAGTGGATGAAAAAGTTACGAAGGAAAGATTTGATCACCTAAATGATTTGATTGGCGATATCATGCCTGTGGAAGTGGACAGACAAGGCATTCTTAGTTCCATGTGGGTAAATGACATATCAACAATACTTGCGCAACTTAGAGGCCTTGAACAGATAATGTGGGATGTCTACGACAGACCTGCATGGCTCCACAGACTCCTCTCTTTTATGCAAAGCAAGATATTGATGCATATGGAGCAGACAGAATCAGCAAATGGGTTTAAGTTAATAAATCATCAGAACCAGGCAATGCCCTATGCAAGAGAACTTCAACCTCCAGCAGCTGGTAAAGGTTCCGTATCAGCAAAACAACTTTGGGGATACATGGCAGCTCAGGAGTTTACCACTTTTGGTCCTGCTTTGTTTAAGGAATTCATGTTCGATTATCAAAAGCCAATCCTGGAAAGGTACGGTCTTGTAGCATATGGTTGCTGTGAGGATCTTACATATAAAATCGATATTATTAAAAGTCTTAAGAATTTACGAAGAATAGCCGTTTCACCTTTTGCAGATGTGAAAAAATGCGCTGAACAGATTGGTAATCACTATGTTCTTTCGTGGCGGCCCAATCCATCCACGGCGGTCTCCTTTGGTGTCGATGAAGATTATGTTCGTAAGGAGTTGCGTGAGGCTTTCGACATTTTCGACGCAAACAAATGCGTGTTCGATATCACATTAAAAGATGTTGAAACTGTTTCAGGCGATGAAAATGCCATTGTTAAATGGACTAGAATTGTAAGGGAAGAAATTGAAAGACGATATAAATGAAATTGAAAGGCTTAATGCCTTTCAATTTCATCAAACCTATTAATAACCGTCTCTAAAAATCCAACGAAGTTTTCAATTGACTTAACCTCTACTTTTTCACTGGTAGTATGAGGATTCATAATATTCGGTCCTATTGCACAGATGTCTGCATTCTCTATTTCTCTTGAAAATGTTCCGCATTCAAGACCAGCATGGATACCAACTACTTTTGGCAGTTTCTCCTTCCTTTCTTCCTTTATCTTCAAAAGATACGGTACAAGTTTTGAATCCTTGTTTACAGGCCATCCATACTCATGAAAACCTACCTTTACCTCGGATTCATATTTCTTACCAGTAACTGTAATTGTTTCGACCAAACTATCAAGTTTTTCATCCACAGAACTTCTTACACTAACCCATACGGATAAAATATCATTCTCAGAAACAATTCTACCAATGTTGGCAGATGTTTCTACCACGTCTTTTATCTCCCTTTCAAATGCTAGTGCGCCACAAGGAAGTTCACTCACCATTTTTATTAACGAAGTCACAAAACTATCCTTAAGTTTTTTATCAAATATTCTGTCTGACTCTTGCATAACAAGGGTAAAACCGGGTTCTGCTTCCTTGTATTTTAGCTGTTTTTCTCGTGTATATTTGTCTATAAATTTTCTAAAATTATCATAAGTGTCATTTTCTACAGACAAAATAACACAAGCATCCTTCGGAATGGCATTCATATGGGTTCCTGCCTTGATATCCAAAACTTCAACATTGAACGGCGAAAGCCAATACAAAAGGTCGCATACAAGTTTGATTGCATTAACCCTGTTGTATTTAATATCTATACCGGAGTGACCACCTTTCAATCCATCAATATTTATCTCTACAACCGTTTTAGTCTCGTTTACGTATTCTTCCAGAATATCATTTTTGCTGTAATTCAACCTGATATCAGAAATTCCTGCTGAAGAAACAGTAATGCTGTCCTCGGTTTCCTCATCAAGATTAATCATATACCTGCTTTTAAGAATACTCTTGTCAAGGTACTTTGCGCCTTCCATGTTTGTTTCTTCGTCCGATGTAAAGACACATTCCAGATATGGGGTTATTGTATCACTTTCAAGAAATGCAAGCATTATTGCTACGCCGATGCCATTATCGGCTCCAAGTGTTGTCCCTCTTGCCTTCAGCCAGCCATCTTCGATATATGAGGTTATGGGATCTTTGGAAAAGTCATGGTCCACATCTTCATCCTTGACACAAACCATGTCATAATGGGCTTGCAGAATCAATGACGGACTGTTCTCCATGCCTTTTGAGGCTTCTTTCTTAATAACAACATTTTCGTATTCATCCCTGTAATACTCAAGCCCTTTTTCCTGTGCAAAGTTACACAGATAATCTGCAACTGGTTTTCTGTTTCCCGACTCCCTCGGATACGTATTTAACTCATTGAAAAGCTCAAGTACTCTATCTAGTGTAATCATATATCATTCTCCTATCTTTATATTTTCTCCAAACTCTGTTCAATATCCTTGATTATGTCATCAACATGCTCAATTCCGATGGACATTCTGATAAGGTCTGGGGCAACTCCAGCAACTTCAAGCTCTTCATCCGACATTTGCCTGTGCGTTGTGCTTGCAGGATGGATTACACAGGTCCTAAGATCTGCCACATGAGTTACAATTGCAGCAAGCTTCAGATTGTTCATGAATTTTGTTGCACTTTCCCTGCCGCCCTTTACACCGAATGAAATAACGCCGCAGGTACCCTCAGGCATGTATTTCATGCACTTTTCGTACTGGCTGCTTGATTTCAATGACGGATAATTGACCCAAGTGACTTTTTCATGATTTTCAAGAAACTCGGCTACGGCCTGTGCGTTTTGACAATGTCTTTCCATTCTTAAAAACAAAGTTTCAAGTCCCAGATTCAGATAAAAGGCATTCTGAGGAGACATCATTGCGCCTATATCTCTCATTAAATGAGTAGTAAGTTTTGCAATATATGCACCTTTGCCAAATTTCTCAGTATATATAATGCCGTGATAGGACTCGTCCGGAGTTGTAAGTTTGGGATACTTGCCGTTGTCCCAATTAAAGTTGCCGCTGTCTATTATTGCTCCACCAAGACTTACTGCATGTCCGTCCAAATATTTTGTTGTTGAATGTGTTACTATGTCAGCACCATATTCAATAGGTCTCAAGTTTACAGGGGTTGGAAAAGTGTTGTCAACTATAAGGGGGACACCGTGTTTGTGGGCGTAATTTGCATACATTTCCACATCAAGAACGTTCAAAGATGGATTTGAAAGACATTCTGCAAATACACATTTGGTATTCTCTCTGAATGCGCTTTCAATTTCTTCTTCTGTAGCATCAGGCTTAAGAAATGTGAATTCTATACCCATATCCTTCATTGTGTTGTTGAATAGATTGTATGTTCCGCCGTAGATGGCGCTTTGTGATATTACATGGTCTCCTGCCTGGCAGATGTTTAATACTGCAAAGAAATTGGCACTCTGACCGGAAGAGGTTAAAACGCAGCCAACCCCACCTTCCAATGAAGCCAGTTTTCTTTCAACAGCTGCAACTGTGGGGTTAGCCAGTCGAGAATAGAAAAAACCATCTGTTTTTAAATCAAACAAGTCACCCAGTTGTTCTGCCGTATCGTACTTGAAAGTTGTACTTTGAATTATGGGTATGACTCTAGGTTCACCCTTAGTGGGGTTATAACCTTCCTGTACGCATTTGGTATTTATGTGCATCAATCTTCACTCCATCTGTTATTATGAATCCATTGTACATTATAGCATAAAAATTAGAATCAGGTATAGAAAAATACCGAAAAACTTATACAAGCTTCCCGATATTCTGTATTAATATATTTGGTTACAGGATTATGCAGATAAGTCCTCCGCTACCTTCGTTAATGACTCTTTCAATTGTTTCCTGGAGTTTGAGACGTTCGTCATCAGGTATCCTGCTCAATTTATTTGACAATCCTTCGCTCATGAGTTCATTCAATGGCTTGCCAAACAAGTTTGACGACCAGATGCTGTTCGGATCACTTTCAAATTCGCTTAGTATGTAATTTACAAGCTCTTCGGATTGTTTTTCTGTTCCGACAAAAGGTGCGATTTCTGTTTCTATATCAGCCTTTATCATGTGGATCGATGGTGCCGACGCTCTTAATCTCACGCCAAACCTGTTGCCCTGTCTTACAATCTCAGGATCTTCAAGCCTCATCTCATCAACGGTTGGCATAACAATTCCATAACCTTTTAGTTCAACTTCCCTTAAAGCATATTCAAGTCTTTCGTACGCTCTCTTTATTCTGCCAAGGTCTTTAATCATGTTGATAAGCGCTCTATCGTCATTTATATCAAGACCGGATCTATCGGAAAGAATCTTGTAGAAGAGTTCATCGGGCATAGCAAGCTCAATCAAAGCAGTACCTTTGCCTGCATTAACTTCCGTTATCTGTGCCCTCTTGATAAACTGTGCATTTTCAATAAGGTTTGCACATTCCTCAACGGACCTCAATCTGTCACATTCTGCAAATGCTTCCTTGATAGCTTCTATCAAATCAACTTTGAGGTTTTCGTCATAATCCAGACTTTCCATCCATTGCGGTACATTGAACCCAATTTCACAGATTGGAAACTCATAGAGAATTGTCCTCATTATTAAATTGACATCACTCTGTTCCATTTCGCTGCAGTTGACGGGAATTACAGGGACGTTGTATTTTTCGTACAAATTATCTCTTAACTCAGGCACATGCTCCGCATTTGGATCAACACAATTGAGAAGAATTGCAAAAGGCTTTCCTGTATCGTGCATTTCTTTTATAACCTTTTCTTCCGCCTCCACATAGTCTTCTCTTCTTATTTCCGTTATGCTTCCATCAGTGGTGACCACAATGCCAATGGTGGAGTGCTCATTTATTACCTTCTGGGTGCCAATTTCAGCAGCTTCTCCAAATGGAATAGGATCATCAAACCAAGGTGTGTCAACCATTCTGGGCATGTCGTTTTCAAGATACCCAAGTGCATTGTTGACAAGGTATCCAACACAGTCCACCAACCTTACCTTAAGCTGGATGTTTCCACCAACAGTGATCTGTGCAGCTTCATTTGGTATGAACTTTGGCTCGGTTGTCATAATCGTTTTGCCAGCAGCACTCTGTGGCAGCTCATCCACTGCACGTTCTCTCTCGTAGGGATCACTTATGTTTGGTATGACCAAAAGGTCCATGAATCTTTTGATAAATGTAGACTTGCCAGTTCGTACAGGACCTACAACACCGATATAGATATCACCTTTGGTCCTTATGGCAATCTGCTGATAAATATCATATCTATCCACTATTTGAAACCTCCCTTATCATGTTTGTCTTAATACGGATACAACATATATATATTCCTGTTAATTGAAAATATTACAAGCTGTCGTTTTTAATTTTTCATTTATGACAAGGGAGGCAAATATTCAGTTTTTATTCTTTTGACCCAGTTTTGACTCTGTTCCAGTTAGAAGTCTTTTTATGTTTGAATGATGACGAATTATTACAAGAACTGCTACAAATACCGTAAGCCAGAAGGTTGGAGTATCAAACCCGTGCCCTGTAAAATATGTAGCTATTACAACTACTAAAGCAGCAGTGATTGATCCAAGGGACACATATCTGGTTATGGCAACTATTACGATAAACCATGCCAGTGCAATCAAAGCAGCCCATGGGGATGCAAACAATAGTACGGAAAAAGAGGTAAGAACGCCTTTCCCGCCCTTGAATCCGAAATATACAGGCCAGTTATGCCCTATAACTGCAGCACCACCAGCAAGAACAAGCCCCATTTCCTTATACAGCAGCATACCAATCAGTGAAGCTATTATTCCCTTCAGGAAGTCACCCAAAAAGGTAAAAGCAGCAGCTTTTTTACCTAGACTTCTTAACACATTGGTAGTTCCTGCATTACCACTTCCCATTGATCTTATGTCAGTTTTGTAAAATATATTGGATATAAGTACGGCGGAGTTTATGCTGCCCAACAGATAGCCAATGATGATGGAAATTATTCCGTAAAACATTTATTTATCATCCTCATTTCTTTCCCTTACTATGAACACCAAAGGAGTGCCTTCAAATCCAAAATTGGTTCTCATTTGGTTTTCTATATATCTCAAGTATGAATAATGAAAAAGTTTCTGGTCATTGCAGAATATGACGAATGTAGGCGGTTTTACCTTCACCTGCGTCATATAATAAATCTTAAGTCTCCTGCCCTTGTCGGAAGGAGGCTGGACCATAAGCATTGCATCGTTTAGAACATCGTTCAACATGCCGGTGGGTATTCTTGTTTCGCTGGTAGATGCAACACGTTGTATCATGTCAACCAACTTGTTTACTCTCTGACCGGTCTTGGCTGAAATAAACTCGATAGGAGCGTATAGCATAAATCCAAGCTTGTTGTAGACCGCATTCCTGTATTCTTCAACAGTCTTGGAATCCTTTTCTATTAAATCCCATTTATTCACCAGGATTATTGAAGCCTTGCCCTGATTGTGTGCATAACCAGCAATTTTAGTATCCTGCTCTGTTACTCCTTCGGTGGCATCAATTAAAACCAACACAACATCACTTCTATCCACCGCTCTCAATGAACGCATGGTACTATATCTTTCAATATTGTCTGTTATCTTTCCTCTTTTTCTTAGTCCTGCAGTATCTATGAAACAAAACTTCTGGTCATCAATTGTATAATAAGTGTCAATAGCGTCCCTTGTAGTACCAGGAACATCGCTTACAATAACCCTATCCTCACCCAGTATCTTGTTAATTAAGGAAGACTTGCCTACATTGGGTTTTCCTACAACTGCAACCTTGATAATGTCCTCCTCGTCATCCTCAAACTTACTTTCAGGACACAAATCATAAACCCTGTCCAAAACCTCACCTATTCCAAGGCCATGGGATGAGGATATGCAGAAAAACTCGCCAATGCCCAGATTGTAAAATTCATAAACCTCTGGTGGAGGCTCGCCAATATTATCAACTTTGTTGACTACCAGTAATAAGGGTTTGCCAAACCTTCTCAGCATGTTGGCAATCTCCTTGTCATTGGCAGTAACTCCATCTTTTGCGTCTACCATAAACAATATGACATCGGCAAGCTCAATAGCTATCTCTACCTGACGTCTCATTTGCATCAAAATGCTGTCTTTTGAGTCAATCTCAAGTCCTCCGGTGTCAACAAAGGCGAAAATTCGTCCGCGCCACTCCACGTCCTCATATATTCTATCCCTTGTAACTCCAGGTATGTTTTCAACTATGGATATTCTTTTTCCTGCTATAAAATTGAAAAATGTACTTTTCCCTACATTGGGTCTCCCAATTATAGCGACTACTGGTTTTTTCATAGTACTACTCCTAATATATTCTTACCTAAACAATTATACCATTAATTTATCAAAATACGAAAAAAGAAAGACGAATGGTTTCGTCTTTGCTGTAAAAACATTCATTTTCTAGAAAAAACAGCAGTCTTGCGACTACTGCTTGATTTCCATTCATGAATATATATTATTCCTCGGCTGTAGCGAAAACTTCACGACCCTTGTATTGTTGACATGCACCGCATACCCTGTGAGGTAATTTATATTCATGGCAATGTGGACATTCTACCAAATTTGGAGCAGAAATCTTGTAATTTGCTCTTCTTTTTCTTGTTCTCGCTTTAGACCATCTTCTCTTTGGACCAATCATCATTAACACCTCCTAATAAATACCGGTATGCGCAAAAAAATGCATAGACCGATAGAATTTATTATACATAAAAAATTACACAAATGTCAATACCTATTTGAGATTACACAAGTTTAACGGTTTCTTTAGCTATTGCCAGCTCTTCATTGGTAGCTATAACAAAGACCTTGACTTTGGAATCATCTGTAGATATTTCAAACTCATCGTCTTTTTTGTTATTCTTGTCCTGATCAATCTTTATTCCAAGGAACTCAAGGTTCTTGCAGCACTCATATCTGGTATCAGGGTTGTTCTCGCCAATACCTGCTGTAAATACTATCGCATCAGCTCCACCCATTAATGCCATATACTGACCAATATATGACTTGACTCTGTAATTGAACAATTTTATTGCAAGTTCGGCTCTTTCATTGCCATTATCCTTCGCATCAGTAACATCGCGCATGTCATTACTGATACCTGATACACCAAGTAAACCGGACTTCTTGTTAAGTATAAGGTTCATCTCATTACAGGAAAGATTCTCTTCTTCCATGATGTAAAGAACTGCAGCAGCATCAACGATTCCGCTTCTTGTTCCCATCACAAGGCCGTCAAGAGGTGTGAATCCCATGGATGTGTCTATTGACTTTCCACCCTTAATAGCTGATATGCTACCACCATTGCCAATATGACATGTAATGATTCTGGTTTCTTCAAGTGGCTTGCCCAACAGATCAGCAGCTCTTTCAGCTACATATTGATGAGATGTGCCGTGGAAGCCGTATTTTCTAATTGAATATTTCTCATAGTATTCATAAGGCAAAGCATAAATGTATGCTTCCTTTGGCATTGTCTGATGGAATGCAGTATCAAATACCGCAACCTGTGGTACTTCAGGCATAGCCTTCTGGCAAGCCTTGATTCCAGTTATGTTTGGAGGATTGTGTAGTGGTGCAAGCGGAATGCATTTTTCGATTGCTTTGATAACACTTTCGTCAATTATAACTGAGCTCTTAAAAAATTCTCCTCCGTGTACAACCCTGTGACCTACTGCATATATGTCTTCGAGGGATTCGATTACTCCATATTCCTTATCTGTAAGAGCTTTTATTACTTCTTTGATTGCTGCATTGTGATCAGGCAACTCTACTTCTTTTCTGTATTCCTTGCTTCCATTTACACTCTGGCGAATAAAGGAGTTTTCTATTCCAATTCTATCACACAAACCTCTTGCCAGCATAGCTTTGTTTTCTGCATCAATCAATTGGTACTTCAATGATGAGCTGCCACAATTTATAACTAAAATGTTTTTCATTACTGCCTCCCAAAATATTTATTTCTGCGCTTGTACGCAAGTTATTGCAACAACACCAACTATATCCTCAGCCGAACATCCTCTTGAAAGGTCATTCACTGGTTTTGCCAAACCCTGCAGTATTGGACCGTATGCTTCAGCCTTTGCAAGTCTCTGAGTAAGCTTGTACGCAATATTTCCACAATTTAAATCCGGGAAAATCAATACGTTTGCATAACCTGCAATCTTGCTGCCTGGAGCCTTTTTTTGGCCAATTTCAGGAACTAAAGCAGCGTCTGCCTGAAGTTCACCGTCAAGAAGCAACTCGGGAGCTTTCTCCTTCGCAATCTTGGTTGCTTCAATAACTTTTTCAGTAAGCTCGCTTTTCGCACTGCCGTATGTTGAATATGACAACATTGCGACAATAGGTTCTTCCTGAACCAATTGCTTGAATGAATTTGCGGATTCAATTGCAATATCTGCAAGACCGTTTGCATCCGGATTCTCAACAACTCCGCTATCCGCATAAACAAATACGCCATTTGCACCGTATTCGCAATCAGGAACGACCATCACAAAAAAAGCAGATGCCATTTTAACACCTGGTTTTGTTTTTAAAATTTGAAGCGCAGGTCTGACTGTATCTGCTGTTGAATGGACTGCTCCTGATACCATGCCATCGGCTTCTCCCATTTTAACCATCATGGTGGCAAAGTAGACATAATCCTTCATTGTCTCTCTCGCCTGTTCGATTGTAATACCTTTAGATTTTCTGAGTTCGTAGAAAGCTTGTGCGTATTCTTCAAATTTTTCGTAAGTTGTGGGGTTTATGATTTTGCATTTGGATATATCCAATCCTTCTGCCATTTCGTTTATTTTGTCTTCTTCCCCGACAAGTATGATATTTGCTATTCCTCTTTCCTGAACAAGCGCTGCAGCTTTTATAGTTCTAATATCTTCGCTTTCAGGAAGTACAATGGTTTTTAAGTCTTTTTTTGCTCGTTCGCATATACTTTCTAAAAAATTCATCTGTCCTCCACCTTTCATATGCTAAAAAAACACCATTTATGATTTTATAACTTTAATGAAAAATTTGCAAGTACATTTTGTGCTTTAACAATGAATTTAATCAAAACTTCACACAATATTTATGTAGCCATTTGCACACCTAGACGATTATATCAAAGAAAGCACAAGGGAACAACTCCTTGTGCTATCCTCTATAACTGATTCTTAACCTGTGTATACTTCTGATACGTTGCCTGCACATCGTTTATTTGCGCATTCTTGACATTGTACCAACCTCTTGATTTCATTGCATTAAATATTTCAAATTGCACTTGTCCTGTTTCAGTTATAATCTTATTAATTTCATTCCTCAAATTCTGACAGCTTGTTTCAGCCAAAAAAACAGCATAACTGCTTATCAGCTGCTTCTCCGTCATAAGAGCATCATTCATTATTTCCTGTTCTGTTAACATATTTCCTCCTTATTGCATTGGTTTATTGTGGGATTGCAGATAACTGTAAAGCGAATCAAAATGTCTTCTATGCATTTGTTCAGCATGTTCGCATATGGATTTTAGATTCGGATCCGTACATTGAGTCTTGTACAGGGTGTACTTTTTGATTGCCAAAGCTTCTGCATTTAACTGATCTTCTAGAACAGTCAGGTTCTTATCATCCAACATTGATTGAGTCATTTCCTCTCTCCTTTTAAATTGAATTTATATATATTCTGTACCGTCCGGAATAAAATATTCATTTTCCATTAAACTATGTAGGAGAACTAATTTGAAAGGAATGATTGAATGGTAAGCTTTATCAGAACTCTGATAATGTATACTTTTGTCATTGCTACAATAAGGGTTATGGGAAAAAGGCAGATAGGAGAGCTTCAACCCTATGAGCTTGTAATAGCGCTTATGATTTCCGACTTGGCAGCTCTGCCGATGCAGGATACTGCAATACCTCTTCTTAGTGGAATAATTCCTATACTGTCTCTTTTGCTTGCTCAGCTTACCATATCATTTGTATTATTAAAAAGCCAAAAGGCAAGAAACATAATATGCGGCAAGAAAAAAACCATCATTCAAAACGGACAGATTGTCGAGAACATATTAATGAGCGAGATGTACAACATAGACGACTTGCTTGAAGCGTTGAGAATAAAAGGTTTTTTTGACATTGCGGATGTGAATCTGGCAATACTGGAGAATAACGGAGAACTTAGTGTTCTCCCCTTCAGCAAGGCTGAACCGGTCAAGAGGGAGGATATGAATATAACTGCTAAAGAAGGCAATATCATCGACTTGATTATAGATGGAACACTTATAGAAGAAAATCTGGATATGTCGAATGTAAGGCCAAAAGATTTGCTTAGTCAAATAAAGAAGGTGGGAGGTACCAGTGTAAAGGATGTTTTGTACTGTTCAATAAACACAAACGGAGAGTTCTGGATTCAGTTGAGAAGCAGGAGGCGAAGATAAATGGGAAGACACCTTTTTAAATACATTCTTCAGGTTGCTGCTATACTTTATTTTGTCATAACTGTTACTTTGTCTTTTGATTATGTTGTAAGAAGGGATATTGCCAAAATGACAAGCATATCTGAAGATATCGAACAAAGCATTATGGAGGAAAAATTTGAAACTGCACTACATCAGTTTAACAATCTAAACGAAAAATGGCATTTAATAAAGGAAAAATGGCGCTGGATGATAAATCACTCTATTATCTATGAGATAGATTTGACCGTATCTAACCTGGGCCATTATATCAATAACTCTTTAAATGAAGAGGCGATTGTTGAAAAACACAAGCTTATAAAGTATTTTCATAATGTAAGGGATTTGGATACTATAAGATTGCATAATATTTTTTAATTATCTATTGTAATTTTAAATTACTTGTGATAAGATATTATTGCTTTAGAATTTAAAGCAGGATTAACGTAACGGACTTCGATATCTCCTGTATTTGTAACTTATAAGCAACCTTGGAGCATTGAGTCATTTGCTAAATCCTTTCTATTAAAATAATATAGGAGGTATAGGAAATGGAAGACAAGACTTTAACTTGCAAAGATTGCGGTAATAGCTTTGTTTTCACAGTTGGCGAACAGAAGTTCTACAAAGAAAAAGGCTTTGATAATGAACCTCAGAGATGCGCAGACTGTAGAAGAGCAAGGAAAGCCCAAAGAAGACCAGAAAATCGTTTCAGGTAAGACAATTAGAAAGCAGAAAAATCTGCTTTCTTTTTTTATCCAAAGATCTTTTTTATTTCGTCTTCCAAAAGTTCTCTGTACTCTCCTGTGTCCAGTTCGGCATCAAGTTCCAAACCACCTATCTGAACTCTTTTTAGATACCTTACATTGTTTCTTCTGGCATAGAACATTCTTTTTATCTGGTGAAACTTCCCTTCAGTAATATATACAAAAGCTTCCTTGTCGCTTATTTTCTCAAGTCTTGCAGGCAGACATTTGTATCCATCTGCCAACACAACCCCTTTTTCAAACTCCCGCATATCCTTGTCGGTAATGACATTTTCCACAATACAGTAATACTTTTTAACAACTTGTTTTTTGGGAGATATAATACTGTGTACAAGCTGACCGTCATTAGAAATTATCATAAGCCCCTCGGTATCAATATCTAATCTTCCAGCACAGGATAATTTATATCCCTGGTATCTGTCATCAAGCAAATCAATAACTGTTTCGTGACCAAATTCGTCCTCCGTTGCGGATATGACTCCCCTCGGCTTGTTCATCATTATATACACATATTCCTTGTACTCTATCTTTTCTCCATTGACATATACATTCTGAACATTCGTATCAACGTGTATGGAGCTGTCCTTTATCACTTCACCATCCACGGTAACACTGCCGCTCTTAACAAGTTCCTTTACTTGTTTTCTTGATCCATATCCCATAGTAGACAATATTTTGTCCAGTCTGTTTGCCATATTATTCCTTCTCTCAAATTTCAAATATTTTTTCTGTTTACCCTATTGATTTTTATTTCAAGACGTAGTATACTATAACAGCTGTGAGGCTCATTGGTCAAGCGGCTAAGACACCGGCCTCTCACGCCGGAGACAGGGGTTCGATTCCCCTATGAGTCACCACAAAAGACTGTCGATTTTTGTCGACAGTCTTTTTTATATCATAGTGGAAATAAATAGCTATTTGTGATATTATTTAAGCAAAGATTACTTATGAAATAAGAAGAAGGTGATATTGTGTTGTTTAAGAAAAATGCTGATTATTCATATTCAAAAAACAACATTTCGGAAGATACGGGTTGGAAAGTTTGGTATGATTGGGATGTTGTGAAAAAACACACCAAAACAATTAATATTATATTAACAGTAATTCTTGTTATTTGTTCTTTTACACTTCGTAAATTTTTAATTTCAAACGGTATTTTAAATTTAATATTAAGTCTTATTTTAGCATTATTAGTTTGGTTGTTTATTGTAATTCCTGTACATGAAATCCTGCATCTTGTTCCATATGTAGGATTAAATTTAAACGACAAGTGTGTTGTAACAATCAGTAAAGGTGCGGTTTCTGCTCTTTATGATGGTAAAACAAAAAGAAAGACTTTCTTAATCTCTTTAATACTACCTGTGTTAATTTTATCGCTAGTGATAACACCCTTTTTGTTCTTTTTAAGTTCGTTATTTAGAATATTTTTTTTCTTTCTAATGATATTAAACGTGTTCGGCAGTTATACTGATGTGTATATGGTTTTTTATTCAATATTTAATATTAATAAAACAGATATAATGTTCGGAAGATATATTTATTCAAGCTAATGAGCATAATCTCCATAAATTACTCGCATCTTTTTCGTCAGTGGATTACAGAACAACGGCAATTTGTATAATATAAATTGCCGTTGTTTTTTGTTCTCTTCAAATCAATTGCATTATATCGCTATAGTAGTGATCCATAAATAACAAAACCTAAGACTTTTACATCTTAGGCTCAATCTTTACCTTTTTTTAATTGGTATATACTTTCCTGCATATTTTTTTGCACCTACATTTTTATATGCAGGACGAATAATCTTCTTTCCAGCAACCATTTCCTCAATTCTGTGAGCACTCCAACCAACAATCCTGGAGATTGCAAAGATTGGTGTGTACAGCTCTTTCGGAATATTCAGCATGCTGTATACAAATCCTGAATAGAAGTCAACGTTTGCACACATATCTTTTCCATTCTTCTTAACATCTTCAAAAGCTTGAAGCGAAAGCTCTTCAACTTTTCTATAGAGCTCAAACTCCTTTTCATGTCCTTTTTCGTATGCCAGTTCTTCTGCTTTCTTCTTCAAAAGAACCGCTCTTGGATCCGATTTTGTGTAAACTGCATGTCCTATTCCATATATCAAACCTGAACCGTCATAGGCTTCCTTGTTCAGAATCTTGACAAGATAATCATAGATTTCCTTGTCATTACTCCAATCATTTACATTGTTCTTTATGTCGTCCATCATATCCATGACTTTCAGATTTGCTCCGCCGTGCTTTGGTCCTTTAAGCGAGCCAATGCCTGCGGACATGGCTGAATATGTATCAGTTCCTGTAGAAGTAACTACATGGATTGCAAAGGTTGAGTTGTTTCCACCGCCATGTTCTGCATGTATGACAAGATTCAAATCAAGAATCTCAGCCTCAAGCCTTGAATATTTGGTGTCTGGTCTTATCATCTGTAAAAGGTTTTCAGCTGTAGACAGACCCTTTTGTGGATTATGAATGTACAAGCTTTTGTCTTCGTAATAATGGGCTCTGGCCTGATACGCATAAGCAGTCATTGTTGGCAACTGGGCTATAAGCCTTAGGCACTGCCTGAATGTATTCTCTATGCTCTGCTCTTCAGGATTGCTGTCGTAAGAATATGAAGCCAATACACATCTTTGCAGTTTGTTCATGATATCGGGACTTGGTGCTTTCAATATCATATTCTCAGCAAAACCATCAGGCAATCTTCTATACTCATCCAACACATTTACAAGTTCGTTAAGCTCTGATTCTGTTGGAAGATTACCCGTTAATAGCAGGTATATACATTCTTCAAATCCAAACCTGTGTTCACTTGTAAATCCATTTACAAAATCGTAAATGTCTATATCTCTGTAAATGAGCTTTCCTTCAATGGGTATTTTTTCGTTCTCTTCCATAATGTAGCCTCTTACATCGCCTACATTGGTCAAGCCTACCAGGACACCTGTATTATCAGCATTTCTAAGGCCTCTTTTTACATTATACTTTGTATACAATTCAGGGTCAATTGTACTTGCCTCATATGACTCACATGACAATTTTTTGATTATTTCCATACTTCCATTACTACCATCACTAACAAACATAATCCTTTAACTCTCCCCACTATTTATTATTAAATGTTTTAAGCAAGCTTTCCTTTGCTTTTAATATATGCTCTCTTGTAAGAGTTTCAGCGCTTTCCCCATCCCTGTTCTTTATGGCATCATAAATTGCTTTATGTTCCTGAAAAGCCGCTTCCGCCCTTCCAGGTGATGACAAGGATGCTTTTCTAGCTCTTTGTATATACTCGTGCAGTTGTTTGAGTATGAGATTCAAAGGCTTGCTCTTGCTTGCCTTGAAAATAATATCATGAAACTTTCCGTCCAACTCAAGTACCTTCAAATACTCGCCTTTCATTGTATAAAACTCACACAAATCAAGTATTTCCTTCATCTTTTCAAGTTCCGCTTCTGTTGCATTAAGAGCTGCCCACTTGGAACCAAGCCCTTCTATGAGCATTCTCATCTCATATACATCGCTTATATCTTTACTTGTAATTTCAGAAACATAAACACCCTTGTTTGGGACCAGATGTACAAGTCCATCCAACTCAAGTTGTCGAAGAGCTTCCCTTACAGGAGTTCTGCTTACGCCAAACTCTTCGGACAATTTAAGCTCTATAAGTGAAAACTCAGGAGGATATTCACCATTCAGTATTCTTTTCTTTATCGTCATGTAAACTTTGTTTCTTAATGAATTGTCGTTTTCCAAACTATCTGAGAACAAAAACAATCCCTCCTATAAAATTATTGGAGAGATTGTATACAAAAATACATGTTTTGTCAACATACATTTTTTAAATTTTATCGGAACCCGCCGCCTCCTCTACCGGCGCCACCTCCGCCACCACCGCTGAAACCTCCTCCGAACCCTCTTCCAGAGGACACGTTTTTGCTTTGTGACAGTCGTGTAGCAGAATTGTTTATGTTGTCAAAGGTTTTGGCTACGCTGCCAAATGTATTGAAACTTGCACCTCTTGTAGAATTCAAATACATGAAGTAGTACAAGTAGCTGCTTGACCGGTGAGTGTTGTAGTATTGAGGATCCTGGAGCTCCTTGTATACGGTGCGAATTTGCTTTGCAGCCTTTTCAGCCTTACCCATCATGGCCGCATACACCATGTACTCTTCCCACATTACAAGCTTTGGAACCTCGTACTCTTTCATCATCGAAAAGTCCTCTATGAATTTTCCGAAAGCATTCCAGTAAACAAACTGTTGCTCGCCTTCTTCGTTCAACCTGAGTATTCCAAATGAAGAAATCAAAGAGATTACACTTCCAATAATTAAACCTATTGGTGCGTACAGAACAAAGAAGTTTGATATTATCATAATTAGGAAAGCGGCAAACAGAACCAGGAAACTTACCACCATAACAATATTTCTTACACTTTCGGATTTGGAATCAAGATAATTTCTTCTTTCAAACTCCATCTTTGATGAAGCTTCCATAGTGTCAATCTGTCCCTTTACTCTATAAGCGTTTCTGGAGGTATATTTCTCAAGTCCTTTCAATGTTACATAGCCATCTTCCTTACATGCATCCCTTACAAGTTCATATATGCTTTTAAGATCCTGGGGAAGATCATTTATTTCCTCTTCCGGGCTATCCTGGCTTAGATAAATTCCAAGATCAGGCTTTTCCTTTTCAACTACTTCTTCGAAATAAATAAATTTCCGTCTTGCCAGTTCAAGAATTGTGGCACTTACCACGTTACCCCTGTTTCTTTTAGCTTGATTGTAAAAGAAATACAGATGGGATGCCTGAGCGGGCGTCAATGTTTTATCAGGTAAATCCCTGAAATACTCAACATCGTCCACAACTGCATGCCTCTTGTATTTAATATTCAATAGAATTGAAACAACTATACCGAAACCAAGAGCAAGTACCCCGACACCCAGATCAATTATACCTATTATCATAAGTCTTTTACGCCTTGCATTTGCTTCGTCAGCATATTTCTGCTCTTCTTCAAGTATTGTATCAAGGTAATCCTTGTTTACAGTATTGGATGAATCCGGAAATACCTCAACAGGCACAGCAAGTCGAACTTCAAGCATGTCTCCCGCTCTGAAATTCTTTACCTCAAATATGCAAAGGTCAGTACCATCTCTTTTTATGGTGCCATTCAAAGGACCATGAGCCCATACTCTGAAGTTCTCCTCGTTTGCACCTTGCGGAATCGTTATCTTGCCCGTCACCTTTTTTATATTCATAGAAAAATTGCTACCGAGAAACTGCCAGTACAGCTCCGCTGTGTCGTTGTATACCGTTACAGCATCCGTTATCCTGTAGGATATGGTGTACGTTTTATTAGTATCATACTCGTTTATATACCACTCAATCCATAACTCATTTTTATAAACATGGGTACTGAAAGTACCAACTTGTCCTTTGTAGTCAGGATCATGCACTTTTTCTCCGTATTCCGCATACGTAAATTCAGTTGCCCCCTGAGAAACTCTAATATCAATTATTTCCCCGGCAAGGCCTTTCAAGTCAATGGTCTTGAATCCTACATTGTGCTGGTTTTCAGAAAAAGACACATCCCATGTTTCAGTGACTGTCATGTCACCGTTCTCATGAAGTACAATGTTGAAATCAAGTTTTTTAAGGTGAGTATCCCTGGCTTCAACATTAACACCAAACACCAAGGTCAATATTGCAACCAGGAATATTAAAATAAATTTATGTTTGATTTTCATGGCTATCCCTTCAAAAAGATACTTTGGGCACTTCCTTCTCAGCTGTTTCAATTGTAAAGAACTGCTTGTCTTCAAATCCAAACATATTGGCAACAATATTATTTGGGAAAACAGCCTTCGTCTGATTGTACCTCATTACACTGTCATTGTAGAACTGTCTGTACTTTGCAATCTTAGATTCCATATCACTGAGTTTTCTCTGAAGATCCATGAAGTTAGTGTTAGCCTTTAAATCAGGATAGCTTTCAGCTAATGCAAACAGTCTGCTCAAAGCTCCTTGGAATCCTTTTTCACTGTCGATAGCTTCTTCAGGAGTTCTTGCACTAACAGCTCTGTTTCTAGCGTTAATAACGTTTTCCAAAGTCTCTTTTTCATGGGATGCATATCCTTTGACTGTTTCAACAAGATTTGGAATCAAATCAAAACGCTCTTTCAAACGCACATCCACTTGAGACCATTGATTTTCCACTCTCAATCTAAGCTTTACAAGCTTGTTGTATACACTTATGAATATAATGATTATAATAACCAATATACCTGAAATAATAATTGCGGGCCACATGAGATTACCTCCTAATCAAGATTTAAACATTTGTGTTTCAATATATATTTATATACATTTTCAGGCAGTTGATCTGAAAACTCATTAAGCATATTTTCCTCAGCAAAGAATTTAATATTCGAAGCTCTAATATCAAGCTTGCTGGGAATAAGATGCAAAGGAACATCCAAATCAACTACAGCTTTGATAAGTTCCAGTTCATTTTCTATTGAAATATTTGGATGGAAACTTCTAGCAACACCATTGGCATGAAACTTTTCGATTGTATCCGCTATCCAACCTTCCTTTTCAATATATACCTCCACATTGTCAAGACCTTCTGTCTTAACTGCTTCTTCAATCAATTGCTTCATATCGGAAGAAGGAATCCATCTCTTATGTTCATCTGCCTCAAGGGTCATTATTACCGCTATTACCTTGTCGCTTCTCTCGGACAAGTATCTGAGAGAACTCATATGACCTTTGGTAACAGGATCATAATTACCCGGTAGTAAAACTGTTCCTAGAAATTTCTTAGTCATGCGCAATTCCTCCTAAATTTTCTAATATAACTAAATTATATTACACTTCAAACTACAATACAACATAAGCTTACTTGAGTTTCCGTTTTTTCAGTTTTTTTGAGAAAAACGTTAAGCAAAGTTTTTTGCCAGGCTCAATTTTTGAGCTACCTTTGATTTCTCTTTAAAACAAGCATGCAAAGTAAGCCTATTTAGCTAGGCTTTTCTAAAAAAATATATCTT
>DUPL01000095.1 GCA_012838385.1 Clostridiaceae bacterium | reverse complement strand
AGAAACCAACCATCAGACTTTCGCTCGGTGATATGAAGTACTCTGGAAAAGAGGCTTTTGACATTATGGAAGGTGTGACTGCTTTGGATATCGACGGCAAGACAGACATCACCGACCAGGTCAATGTAATTATTGTTACTGACACTTCAATTGGAAAGAAGATTGTAAGGTACAGCGTGGTTGGCTCAAATGGGAATTTAGCAATCAATGAAAGACGCCTCAGCCTCATAAACTACACAGGACCGTCAATACATGTTTCAAATGATGTTGTAATAACCAGTGAGGATCTTGATGATTTGGTGACTGTTCTGATTGAAAAGGATGCCATAAGGGCGGATGACGGCTTTGGAAATGACATTACTCGGACCATTTCGTATAACTATGAAGCATTTGCAGACTCTTTCAAATACAAATTTACTTTCACTGTACAAAACATGTTCAACGATGTTGCCAGCAAGTCCATTTTTGTTGAAGTAGAAGGTAGTAGTGCAGGCCCTACCCTGATACTTACAAGAAAAACCGTGGCTTTGAAAAAAGGGGATGTATTTAATCCTTATGAGTATATAAAGAGTGCGTATGATCAGAAGGATGGTGATTTAACGGAGTTAGTTGGTTTCTCGGGCAAAGTGGATACGAATAAGGAAGGTCAGTACACTGTCACTTATTCTGTAAGTAATTCGGAAGGGGTGAGTGTTACACAGCGCCTTGTGGTCTATGTTGGTTAGTATTAAGAAGGGAGGAGGGTTAATGAAGGTTTGCGGAAATTACATTATGCGCAAAATCGCAGGTACTAACGTTATTATTCCAGTAGAAGATAGTGTGGTGGACCTGGATGGTGTAATTGCAGTTAATAATACAGCAGCGTTTTTGTTCGGTAAACTAATGGAAGAGACTACATTTGACGAACTAGTTGACAGTCTGATAAGTGAATATGACGTTACGGAAGAGGAAGCTCGTCAGGATGTCCAGGCATTCATATCCATCCTTAAAGAGCAAAAAATGCTGGAAGAATAGCGAGGTGCTGCAAATGCGTGTCAATCAAAATTTTGTACTGAGGAAAATTAGAGATGCATATATTATAGTCCCACTTGGAGAGGCAATAAAAAAAGCTAACGGTATTATGGTCTTAAATGAAACAGGCGCATATATATTCGAAGTACTCCAAGAGGAGAAGGGTTTTGAAGAGCTGGTCTCTTGTATTATGAGGGAGTATGAGGTTCCTTTGGAGATTGCAAAAAGTGACGCAAGTGACTTTTTGGAGGAACTCAAAACTTTTGGTATTCTTATGGAGGAGGAATAAAATGCACGAAGAGAGAATACCTTTAAACGGTACCTTTGAACTGACTGCCAGGTGCAATCTGAAATGCAAAATGTGCCTTGTCAGGGTGGATGAGGACACAATAAGCAGTTTGGGCCTTAGGGAACTTACAACCAAAGAGTGGATTGATCTCGCAAAGCAGGCAAGGGACTGCGGAACATTGCAGCTTTTGCTGACAGGTGGAGAACCTATGCTGCGAAAGGACTTTTGCGAGATTTATACGGAAATATATAAAATGGGATTTGTTATTGTCCTGTACACCAATGCAACTCTTGTCAGCGACAAAGTAATGGATGCGTTGGAAAAGTGTCCTCCTCATCAGATTGGAATATCTGTTTATGGCTCCAATCCATCCATTTATGATAAGGTGTGCGGTAGCGGCAATGCTTTTTACAGAATGCTGGATGGAGTGAAGAAATTAACGACTTTGCCTTCATCAATTAATATTAGAACAACGATTATTAAAGACAACATTGAAGATTACAAAAACATATATATGCTGGCAAAGAGTTTTGGAGAGGACATTACTTTTAGCAGGAGCAGGATTGTTTGTAGAACCACACGCCATGGCATTGCTGAAGTGGATGCATGCAGATTGTCACCTGAGGAGAATATTGATTTTATTTATGGAGCGTATTTGGAGAGATTGTCGAAGGATTTAATTGATAAGCCAATAGAGATAGAATATACAGTAGAAGAAAAGAAGAGCGAATTATTTGGATGCGACGCAGGTATCCAGTCATATACAATTACTTGGGATGGGAAATTAATTGGATGCCAATTGCTTGGAGAGTTTATGACAGATCCATTGACCGAGGGTTTTGAAAAGGCTTGGGAGACATTTGTGGAAACTGTGCCTGAATTGAAGCAAATAGACGCATGTCGCGATTGCAAGTATAAGTTGTTTTGCATGGCATGTCCTGCCTTGAGATACTGTGAAACAAAGAGTTTATTTGGCAATCCAAAATATCTATGCCGAGAGGCTGAATACAGTCATAAGATATTAGAAAAGCTAATCTCAACGAAAGGGAGTGAAATATATGAAAATGTATGAAAAGCCAAAGTTAAGATTTGAAGAAATTTGCTTAGGGGAAAGCATTGCAGATACGTGTTTTGGCTACAAACATTTTAACTTTAAAGGGACTCTAAAAGTTGATAATAAATCATATAATGTTAGTTTTAATAGCGGAACACTGCATGATTGTAGTGCTGCCGCAGTATTTGCAGCTATAGATGACTTGCTCGACAGATATCTAAATAAAGACATAACCTTTGATCCTTATGCTAATGGGATGAAAGATAATATAGGTAATACAAAACATCCAGGTTTCTATTTTGGAGAGTTACAGAGCTGATTGAAATGGAAGTGGAGTATACATATTTAAACATTGGCGGATATTGCATCAAAGCTGATTTGGATATGTTTACACCTCATGCCCTTGCGTTCAAATCTTTTGTTTGTGACAAGAAAGATAGCGATTTTGAGCTGGAAGTTGTGTTAGACAATAATTGTATTACTATTGAAGACGACAAGGTGGTTGATGTAACAGAAGATGGTTACAAAATTGAGCTTAAGAACCAGAACGTTCTAAGTGCAAGTAAGGATTGGAGAAAGTGGAGCATCTATGCAGGCAAGAAAAATGACAGGATCGACCATGTAATATACTACGAACTAAAAAAGCCCTTCTCGTACGCAGTTCTTCCTTATGGAGGAGTTGTGTTTCATGGTGTTGTACTTGAATGGAACGGAAAAGGGATCATCCTATGTGCGGAGTCAGCTGGTGGAAAGACCACCCATGCAAGAATGTGGAGAGATTATGAAAACGCATTGGTCATAAACGGGGATAGAGCATTATGCCGTAAAGTCGAAGGTGTATGGCATGCCTTCGGTCAGCCTTGGTGCGGGACATCAGGAGAATTTGTGAATCGAAAGATAAAGATTGATGTATTTGTCATGCTGGAAAAGAGTAAACGAAACATGGCAACAAGACTAAATCCCTATGAAGCATTTCTAAACCTTGCTGAACATGTATTTGCTCCAAAGTGGAGTGTGGAGCTTATGAACTATGCCCTGGATTATATTGACGACATGGTAACGAGCATACCCATGCTGAAGCTTGAATGCGTAAAGGATTACACGGCAGTTGAGACACTAAAAAAGGCAATACTTGATTTGTAGGTGTTAAGGCTGCAATGACGTATAAGAGAATAGTGTCGTGTAAGGATTTGTTCCCTCTAGTTGAGGAATTGCTAAGACAAAACTTGAGGGTTAAATTCACTGTGTCCGGAAACAGCATGCTGCCTTTTATACGGCACAACAAAGACAAGGTTCTGCTCGGTACATTTTGCAAGGTAAAGCTCGGGGATATAGTTTTATTTAGAATATGCAATAAATATATACTTCATAGAATATATAAGGTGAGGGGGGGAACGGTTTATACAATAGGGGATGCCTGCCTTTACAGCGATGGAAGCGTCCCTGTTTGTGATGTTATTGGCAGGGTTGAGAGAATATACAGAGGAGATTTAAGCATTGACTGTAATAATGTTGTTTGGTGTTTGGTCTTTACAATGTGGAGAAAGCTTAGAATCTTTCGCAGGCAGCTGTTATATCTCTACACTTTGGTGGCAAGAATTAGAAGGAGAATAATAAAAGGGGTTTAGAATGCTTGTGGACATATTTGTTAAGGATTTGCTCCCAGCTATTAGAAGCCTTTTGAAAGTATGCGAAGGTGTCAGGTTTACTGCAATAACAAGTGATATGGAACCTCTTGTCAGAAAAGGAATTGACAAGATAGAGCTTGTTTACTCCGATGGCAGGGACCTTGATATCGGAGACATAGTTATGCTTGAACCTGCTGAAGGTATATTTGTCCTGCGCAGGGTCTACAGAAAAACTGACCTTGGATACGTGACAAAAGGCGATGCGTACAAAAGAACAGACGGCATTGTTTTTCCCGAACATGTGGTTGGAGTGGTGTCAAAGATATACAGAAGAAAGGAAACGTTGCATGCAAAAAAAATACGCCAAAGATTCAAGATTCCTCTTTGGCGTAAGATTGTACCATTAAGATGAAATATTTCATGACAAACAGTTTATATACTTATCAGGCATCTTTGATACAAAAAAACTTCTAAGTTCCGCAATGTCTGCGTGATAAACAAATGTCTTTTTGTTGATTATGTAAGCAAATCCAGGACTAAGGTAAATGTATATGTGTTTGTTGGTTTCGTAGATTTTAAAAACCTGACTGTAGCTGATTTCTGTCTGGCTTTTTATATACTCAGTTACGGAACTCACCATGAATATATCATCCAAAAACACAAAATCGTCCTTGGATCCTTTTGCTATGAATGTATTTATGTATGAATATCTCGGCATATAAAACCAAATAATTAGAAGAGTTATGGTCATAAACAGAGAGAAAATAAATGCAAAAAGCATAAGGGGGTTATAGTATAAGATGGTTCCGGACAATGATACTGCTATTGCAGCAAGCATGATTAGAACTGAAGCAAAAGATTTGAATCTGTATCCTTTGCCCCGGAACATTGAAAACCTGAAAAAGGTTTTGTATTCATTGTAATTTACAACAGTAGATACACGTACTTCCATTCATATCTCTCCAATTGCTTAATATCTGCCATAGTTCTGAATTAAAGCCATTATAAGGCGCATGCTGCTGAGAAGAGAGCCGTTGTTAATTGAGCCTGCCGTCGTGAGGTTGAGGCCTCTTGCATCATTTTCTTTTGCCATCTCAATATCCCTTAAAACTTCCTTGGTTATTTGCTCTTCGTCGTTTCTCATAAAAGTTAACGGAGACAGTTGTCCGTCTATGCGGGTATTGGGCATGTGCTTTCTAATTTCCCTTACTGTGACTGTAGGTCCAAAATTGCATCCTGTTAAGTTAAACCTTGCAAGAATTGGAATCAAATGCCCCATGTCTGAGTCTGAATGCTGATATCTCCAGTCTTCAGGGTTTGGAGCAGTTTTCTCAAACACCGTCTTAAGAATTGGGTATGCGAAGAACTCATACATTTCAGGTGTCAGAAGGCAACAGTCATCATCGCTGAATGCAAATCCATGAATGAAATTGTCCTGTGTGTAACCCGCCTCTTCTATAAATATATCTATGTACGCCAACAATACCCTGGTAATTGTGTCTGAAAATCTTTTTGCCAAATCCGGGTCATCGTAAATAAGGAATATCAGGTTTTCTGTACCAAATACCGATGTAGCCAATGTAACCGGACCTCTTACACCACGGAAAAGTCCGGGTTTTTTACCATATGTTTCGTAGACTCTCTTCTTTTCGCTTTCCCAGTTTTGCGGAAGTATAAAACTCCTTATATCCATCTTATCGATAATATCGAGTCTTTCCTTTAACTCTTCTGGAGTGTTTATAGTCCTTTTGAGCCATGTAGTATTCCCGTCAAATACATATTGTCCTCCAAATACTTCTCCAATCCCCTTAACTGGAGGTAATGCTGAATTCGGATCAGGAAACTCTTCTCTCAGCAGTTTTCTTCCCACTATTTTTAAAGCCTTTTCATTGTATCTTTTATTGAGCTCTATTCTTCTTTCGAGAGGAGTGTGTCCCCAAGGCTGGCCTTCCTCTCCTAGCTCTGCAAATACGCATTCGTCACTCATTCTAATACCCAGAGCCACCTGAGGGGCCTCTTTTGAAAAACAGTTCTCTTTGTGGGCCAGTTCATCATCTTTCCAAAATTGTTCAATATCCAAATCAAGTTTCATTAAATCACCTCGTGCGCTGATTTTAGCATAGTATGGATATGTTTACAACCCTTTATGAAAATATGAAATGTGAGATTTGTTCACGGTGTGTTAATAAAATAGGGATAAAGTATAGTTGTCCCAAAATGGTCTGTACAGTATAATCATCGTATAAACACAGTTGGAGGATGTCATGATAAATAGATTATCCATATTATTCGTACTGCTGACATCATTGCTTGCTTTGTCAGCCTGCGGTGGCGAAATTGAATATTTGATGACAAAGCAGACAGTCTATGATGTAGATGGAAGCGTTAGGTATTACATACTTTATGAGTACGACAAAAAGAATAATCTGGTTAAGGAGTCGGATTGCGACAAGGACGGGAATATTAGACACTATATCTCATATCAGTATGACAAGGACAACAAGCTTGTCATTTCAGAAAAGCATATTGGAAACTCTTTGGAAAGCCGTGCAGTATACAAATATGATGATAAGGGTAGGGAAATAGAAAAGAAACTATACAATAAAAGTGGTGTTGCATACTCAACAAAAGTGAATACCTATGAGGAATCAGGACATACAGAGGTTACATATGATGAGGATTCCAACATAAAATTTACACGAAAAGTTATCTTGAATGACAAGGGTGATACCTTAAAGATTGAGAATGTGACGAGTTTAAACTCAAAAATTATCGAGGAATATGAGTATGATGAAAGCGGATATCTCATTAAATGCCATGTGAAGAACGATGATGCTTACGGTGTATATACTATTTATATCAACGACTCAAAAGGAAGAGTGCTTGAACGCCAGGATTATCAGAATGGCGAACTTGCAAGATACCTGAAGCATACCTACGATAAAAATGGAAACCTCGTTGCAATTGAGGTGTTTTCACCATATGACATACAGATAGGCATTACAAGGTATGAGTATAAAAAGGCAAACTGATGGGAGGAAAAAATGGGAAAGAGAATCACAACAGTATGTATTATACTGGGAACGCTGCTTATGTTGGCAGCTTGCAACAGCAGCACGGAGTACTTGTTGACAAAGGAAATAAATTTGGATGCGGATTGCAATGTAGAATCCTATATCACCTATGAGTATGAGAATGACGAGCAGAACATTGTCAAGAAGACTATGTATAACGAAGAGGATGAGATTGAATTCTACAATGTTATCAGGTACGACGAGCAGGGAAGGGAAATTGAGTCTACTAATTTCAACAAAGATGGTCAAATTGAAGGGGTTACCAACTGGATTTATGATGAGACCGGTTATAAGATTGTGGAGTTAAAAGAAGGTCGTGAAGCGAAAGAAGTGGTGGATGTCACTCTCAATGAGAATGGTGATGTGGCAATAATGGAGTTTTTAGACACTGGCATTGTAGAAGAATATGAGTATGACGAGAATGGGTTTCTTGTCATGGTAAAAAGTACGTTGGGTGATGTCACCACCTTTACAAAGTACATCAACGACGAAAAAGGGAAAGTGTTAAAAGCTGAATACTATGTTTCGGAGGACAATGTGATATTTTATACCCGCTACTATTACGACATTAAGGGAAATCTGGTGGGAGAAAAGGAGTTTTATTCAAACGGCAACCTTATAAATGAAAAAGAGTATGAGTACAAAAAGAAATAATAACAGACCGACAAAGGGAAGATAACTGTAAATGGTGTCGATATATGGGACATACCAAATGAAGAGTACAAAAAGTTAATTAGCGCAGTGTTCCAGGATTTTAAAATATTTGCGTTTACCATAAAAGAAAATATTACAGCCGATGAACAGAACGGCGATATAGAAGCAGTGTTATCCCAAACTGGTCTGAGCAACTTCGTGCACAGGTGGCCAGTCGCAAAAACTTGCTCTGGCAAGAGCGTTGTACAAGAATGCTCCTATACTTATCCTGGATGAACCTACTGCAAGTCTTGATATAAAAGCAGAGAGTGAGATTTACGAAGGGTATATGAAAGCGGTACATGACAAAACCGCCATCTTTATTTCACATCGCCTTACGGCTTCCCAAATTGCTGACAGAATAATTGTTTTCTCAAATGGAGTGATTGTTGAGAGCGGAACCCACAAGGAGTTGATTCGTAAAGACGGTCTTTATGCAATAATGTTTGAAAAGCAAAGCGGTCCATATATAAAAGAGTAATAAATCATAAAAGGTCAGCTTGATAAGTCAGGAAATATTGTATATGGGTAATTATATTTCTTCATTGACATTATTCGACTTATTCTTATTGCAATGTACATTTGATTATGGTAAGTTATGCCCATGCAAGACGAATCCTTGACAAAGGAGAAAGATGAATGAAAAAGACAATTATATTCACACTTTTTTTATTCCTAATCTTTACTGCTTCCTGTGGTATAGGAGACAATATCGGAGTAAAAACTCAAGATCCAGTTATTGAAACACCCACTCCGACAGAAAGCAAGGTAACAGAAGTTCCGCTAACGGAAACTCCTGAAGAAACGCCACCCCCCACCCCCGAGCCAACAAAGACACCACAAAAAACAACCCCAAAGCCTACCTCAACACCATCTCCAACTCCACATATTGATAATACCTTGGCAGTGGATATTGGTGTATTCACATTCAACAACGAACTTGGTGTGAAGGATGGTATGTACACAATTGGTGAAGACTTTGAAATGCTGCTCGAGGAAAAAGAGGAGCATGAGTTTAATAAATACATAATAAAGTACACATCTACCGACTACCTGAAAGGATATATTCACTACTCATTGGGTAGAACCTCGCATTTGGAAGAATTCTTCCTGGAGCCTGGAACTAACAAAGAGTTTTCGTCACTGGTGGATGGATTTTTCAACAATCAGAAAGGTGCAAAAATAAAGAAGATTGCTCTGAACTCGATAAAGGGGTCTTCTGCTAACTTCAAACTTGTAGATTTCAAAGTGGATATTGTAAGTGTGCCGGCGACGGTTGTTTATTTGGAAAATGACTACCACAAAGTCGGAATAGATCTATTGTGGGGAGGGGCCATCAACTATATCAAAGACAAGACCAACAAAGATGGCTCTTTGGATAATCTGCTAAACCGGGCTGATACAGGCAGACTCGTCCAGCAGTCATACTATGGAACCATGAACCCTCCCTATGTGAAAGGTGAGTTTATGGGCAACGATTGGCCATACAACCCGGTCCAGGGAGGAGACAAGGGTAATAACTCAAGCAAGATAGTGGACTTTGAAATATACAAGGAGTATATATACATAAAGTGCAGACCCCTTGACTGGGGACATATAAATTCTCCTACCTTCAGCTACATGGAAAATGAGTACAGACTGGAAGAAAACGCTATTGTTGTTAAAAACCGATTTGTTGACTTTTCCGGATACAAGGCAAATGCAAGACATCAGGAGTTGCCAGCGTTTTACGTTATCAGTTATCTGGATACCTTCGTTTACTACAACGGAACAAAGCCCTGGACGGATGATACGTTGACATACAAGCATGACCTTGAGTTCTGGGGAGGCAACTCCAATGCTTATTTTAATGTAAGAAAGGGAAATACTGAAACCTGGTGTGCATGGGTGGATTCAAGCGATTACGGCATAGGCCTTTTCACTCCGAATGTGGAAATCCTTCTTGCTGGAAGGTTTAGCTACAATGGAAGCAAGGATCCTAAGAATTCAGCAACCAACTATGTTGCCCCGTTAAGAACTTTTGAGATGAAATCCTTTGAGCCGTTTGAATACTCCTACTATATTGTCACTGGAAAAGTAAACGACATAAGAGAAGCATTTAGGGGTACATTTATAGAAAAGTTCTGATATAATATCAGCATAGGAAAGGATAGGAGGGTAACAATGCTTTACAAAAAGAACAAGTCAAAAGAGCTTGATGAAAAACTTTTTAAAAATCCAACTGCTGAATACAGGGGAACACCCTTTTGGGCTTGGAACTGCAAGCTGAACAAAGACATTTTGGGCAGACAGATTGAATATATGAAGGAAATGGGTCTTGGGGGATTCCACATGCATTCAAGGACTGGTATGGCAAACGAGTACCTGGGAGAGGAATTTATGGACCTTGTAAAGTTCTGCGTCAAAAAAGCAGAAAAGGAAGAAATGCTTGCCTGGCTATATGATGAAGACAGATGGCCATCAGGCTTTGCAGGAGGTCTTGTGACAAAGGAAAAGAGACACAGGGTTAAGATTATGACCTTCAACCCTGAAGACAAACAAGACGATGCAAAAACATTGGAAGAATGTCTTGAAACGGGAAAGCCATTCTTCTTTGCAAGCTATGATATAGTCCTTAATGACAGGGGTGAACTCGCATCATACACAAGGATAGGAAGGGACGAAGAAGGAGGCAACAAATGGTATGCATTCCTTGAAATAGGGGGAGACAACCCTTGGTTCAATAACCAGGCATATGTAGATACACTGGACAAAGAGTCGATGAAGAAATTCATAGATATTACCTATGAGGCATACAAAGAGGCGGTAGGTGACAAATTTGGAGAAAGTGTACCTGCAATCTTTACCGACGAGCCTCAGGTTCATAGAAGACATTACATGAAAAAGGCATTGGCCAAGGAAAGAACAGTACTGCCTTGGACACACCACCTCATTGAAGGATTCAAAAAAGAGTACGGTTACGACATCCTTGATTACCTGCCCGAGCTGATATGGTCGCTTGAAGGAGGCAAGGTCTCAAGAGTTAAATATCATTACAGTGATTATACGACCGAACTGTTTTCAAGGTGTTTTTCAGATCAGTGCGGAGATTGGTGTGAAGAAAATAATCTAATGCTGACAGGCCACATGATGGAAGAGCCTACTCTTCTGTCTCAAAGCTATGCCATAGGAGAAACAATGAGACATTATAGGTCCTTCCAGCTGCCAGGTATTGATATGCTCTGCGATGCAACTGAATATACTACAGCAAAGCAGGCGCAATCTGCTGCACATCAATATGGAAGAGAAGGAGTTCTTTCCGAACTTTATGGTGTAACGAACTGGGTTTTTGATTTTAGAGGACACAAGTTCCAGGGAGACTGGCAGGCGGCCTTGGGCGTTACTGTGAGGGTT
>DUPL01000094.1 GCA_012838385.1 Clostridiaceae bacterium | reverse complement strand
GTTCTCAATGTATAAGGAAAAGCATACGGATTTGGATAATCACATGTACATGGCTGTGTCGGAGGATGGAGTTCACTGGGAGGATGTGGGTGCCGTCCTTGAAGACACAAACGGTGTGTGCAAGATGTTTGTCTATGAGACAGATGAGTATGTAATGGTTAACTTTGGGAGCTTCAGTGAAGAATCAAGAGCCAACAACGACACATTGAGATTCTACAGGTCAAAAGACCTTAAAGAATGGGAATATGTTGGCAAGGCCACCCCTGACACAAGATGGTATAAAGGCGAAGGCAGATACGACCATATGTATGTAATTAAAGAGGGAGACACATATTATGGCTATCCAGTGGCTACCCCCAAGCCTGAATACAAGTCCTGTTTTGGAATCCTGACAAGCAAGGATGGAGTAAACTGGACAAGCCACAAGCCTCCTGTAATAGAGTGGGGAGACATTCCTCCCATCAACTGCCTTGAAGGCGGTGGAGTTGAGAAAATAAACGGCAAATACTACTACATAGGTGGATTTGTAGGATATGCAGGCAACTATGGCTACGGACTTTATACTTTTATAGGCGACAGTCCAATGGGTCCGTTCAAGCCCGACAAGGAAGCTTTCAGGTTGTGTGGCTTTGAAAGGCTTGAAGGCAGAGTCTTTGTTCAGAACCTGGCATGCTTTGCACGAGGCGATGGTCAGCTACTCATCAGTAATGCAGTGGATGCAGGAGGTCCGTATGAGATTTGGTTGCTGCCCTTAAGGAAAGCTCATGTTGATGAGGACGGGCATTTGAGACTTGCATACTGGGAGCAAAATGATCTTTTGAAGGGCATAGAAATAAAATTGGACAGCGATGCCTTTAATCTCTCTTTCAATACTACAAAACTTTATCCTTCTTGGCGTGATAAAATATTTGTACCGAGCAACGACGGATTTCATGCATGCGTTGAAGGGAGCGACGATCCTGTCGTTAACGACAGAAAAATGCTCGTTACAATTGACCGCAAGCTGGATCTGGAAAAGGGATTTATCCTGGAAGGCAAGTTTGCAGCAAACAGTTATCCTCACTATGACGAGGTCAACAATAAGACCCAATGTTGGAGGCCTGCAACTTTTGGAGTGTTCATGGGAGAGGAAGATGATAAAGGAATGGGTATTGAACTTGAAATAGGGCATCCATACAAAAGGAAATCCTATGTTACAAATGTTTCAATATCCAACAACATAATGAAAAATGAGATAATAGATACCATAGATGAAGGTTGCGCAAATGTTAAGGGAGTAGATGCAAATACTACGCATACCTTCAAACTCTTGTACAGAAGAAACGTTTACGAGCTGTATGTAAACGACCTGCATGTCCAAACCTTTGTACACCTTGGCAAACCCAATGGTACAATGGGCTTTATCCTTCAGAACTCCGATGTAACTGTTAGTGACATTAAACTGTACGAGATGAGCTTATAACCAGAAAAGTTATATAAAGAAAGACAAATAAACCATCATCATTTCAAGTATGCAGCTTGAACCGATGATGGATTTTTTATGTCATATCACTTACAAAGGAATGCTGAAATAAAAGAAATCATAGAAACTGGTTTCTCTCATTGTATAGAGTCCTGTAACCCAGATATAAAGAACCGAAAACTGAAAGGCATACAACCGTACATATGGCAATCATGATGGATATCTGATAAAGAATAGCAGTTGTCGGCATTGTTCCTGAAAGAATCTGACCTGTCATCATTCCAGGGAGGGATACAATGCCCATTCCTACCATGTTGTTTAGTGTAGGAAGAAGGGCGGTCTCAAGCGACTGATTTACAAAAGGCAGCAGTATGTCCTTTGGTTTTGCTCCGAAATTTATTAAAGCTTCAATCCTGGGTTTCTCTGCTGATATTGATTCAAGGAATGTTTTTACACCAAGATTTACTCCTGTCATGGCGTTTCCAACAATCATGCCGGACAGGGGAATGGTATATTGGGGATTGAAAATGCTCTGATTTACAACAGCCATTACAAAATAGGCGACAATCCCAAGCCCTGAAAAGGCCAAGGAAAATCCAATCACGATTTTAAAATTCGTATTCAATTCCTTGTTCCTCGAAAGAACTCTGTGGATAGCAAAGGTTATCATCGATGCAAGATAAAGAACTGTGAATACAGGGTGTGGGTGTTTAAAAATGTATGTTAGAATAAAACCTGCAATAACCAGCTGCAATGTCATTCTTATACTTGCAACAAAAAGCAGTTTTGTCTGGTTGATTTTGCTTTTCTTCATTATTGCTATAACTATCAGCAATAAAAGGTAGATTATTATGAATCGTACAAGACTAATTGAAGCAGCTCCGCTCATTTTACACCCTCCCCAATATCTATTGTAACCTCAGCATATTTTTCAGTAATGGTCTGATCATGGCTTACAATAATCATAGTCATGTAATTCTGCTTGCAGTGTGTGACAAGATTGCTCATAAGCCGGTCTGCAGTTGCGTTATCCAAAGCGGATGTAGGCTCGTCCAGTAGCAATACCCTAGGTTTAAAGCTTAAGGCGATGCTTATGAAAACTCTTTGTCTTTCTCCTCCTGAAAAGTTGTTGCATACTGTGTCGATATCAAAATCGATACAGCTTGTGTCAAGCAAGGACCTTATTACCTCATCTGAAGGAACTTGCGATTCTCTGTACTCGTGATACCTCTTGAAATTATCTTTTATTGTTCCTGGAAACAGATATACTGACTGACCTGCGAGAATTATTTCCCTTCTCAATGTAATTGTGTCAATCTCGCGAATATCCTTGTTGTTGTAAAGAATTGTTCCTTCTTCCAATGGAAGGGTTGCATTGATAAGTCTTAGAAGAGTACTTTTTCCACTACCGCTGGCACCTCTTAAGAAAACTATTTGTCCTTTTTCAATGTTTACATCTTTGTAGAAAATTTTATTTTTGAAATTCAATGATTTTATACTTAGAATATGCATATACATCTCCTTGAAACCGTATAGATAATATTATACCAGGGTGGGCTAAAAAGTAAAAGAACAATAAAATAACTGTAATTAGAGAGTGTAAATAAAATATTAAAATACTATTGACAGATATCTGGATTGTAAATATAATTTAGCTAAAGCAAAAATACGGGGGTGTACCTATGAAAACCTTAATGAGAAAAGTTGCCTTGATACTTGTATTAGTCTGCATATTTGCCATGGTTTTACCGGTAAGTGCTGCAGAGGAGCGTATTGATTTGTATAAATCCGGTGGAGGAGACGGTCCCAAAAATGTTCTTGCTGTCGGCGATATTGCAGTCAAGTTTACTGTGCCGGAAGGTAAAATGCTTAAAGCGTTCGTTTTTATTGATAGTCCTACTTGGACAAAAAAAGACAGCACAGGTGAAATCGTTCTCTTCAAATGGGATACGGATTATGCAACAACTGTTGCAGGCGATAGACTTGAATCACATTCCGAGCTGCATGCAGACAATTCAGACTTCAGACTTGATGTCAATGGATATTATGGACCTGGTACATACTTGGTCCTGATGCCAAGGGATGCTGCGACAAACGATCTTGGCGTTTGGACCGATGGTAAAAATCCAGATGTAGGAGCTGTTACCTATATAAATGGTACCGAGCAAAACTACATGGCAAAGTCGTGCATATTTGTAGCAGATGACAACCCGCCAACATACGACTCAACCACTATTCTTGCATACGTTTTGCTTATTGCAGCAACTGGAGTTGTTGTATTCAAGAAGAGAAAAGATATGGCGTGAACTATTAAATCAATGAGGTTGATACAAAAAGGGGATGTGCATTAGATGTTACCTAATGCATGTTCCCTTTTTCTTTTTTCTAATATTTGTGGAAGGAGTATAAATGGGTGCTGGAATCATTCATGTGTACAAAGCCAGTATAACGGATATACCGAAGGAGTTTAGAAAAAGACACTTCATATGCAAATCCTCTGATGACTGGGTGACCCTTGTTGATAGTTTTTTTACTAATTTGGAAACACAATACTATGCATTAAGATTATCCGAAATTATTGACAAACCTGTATTATCCTTTGCTTCCACTGATAGAAAATCATATTTACAGATGTGTGAAGCAGGGAGAAGAATTGCATATATATATTATAATGCATATTCAGTCACAAGAAGAAAGCTTCAGCTGATGCTTGACAAACTAGAAATAGATCAGTCGGAGTTAAAAAGATTATACCGGCTCCTCGAATGCGAGGATGTTCTGAAACTAACAAGAATGTTGGAAGAGTTTTTTGGAATACCACTTATTATGGACAAACAAATGTATTTTGATAGAGGATTTAAGTATAGAAAAATAGATTATTGACAAGAAGGGATCAGCTCAGGCCCGTTATACTTCTCGATGTCTAATGGATGGGTGTACAAAATCCTAGTTTTCACCCAAATATATTGCGACATCTTCCTTTCGCAAAAGACCATCCATTCAAGCATGCTTAACTTTTATGCAGAGTTGAAGTGGAAAGAAATAACAGCAGGAAATATGGATATGACACCCATATTTCCTGCTGTTTGAAGGGTATATCGGATCATTAACGCTTTTTCTTCTTTGTCAAAGTTGTTGCATAAGCAGTAACAATAGCCATACCGATTATACCAAAGTCGCCAGTAGTCGGATTTTCTTGAGCTGCAATGAGCTTGATTTCAACAACAAGGGTTTCGTTGCCTGTTGAGTTGAAACACATCAGATATACGTCTCCGTTGTAATTTTGTCCGGAAAGATCAATTACACACTTTCTTTCGCCTTTATCCCAGTTGAC
>DUPL01000093.1 GCA_012838385.1 Clostridiaceae bacterium | reverse complement strand
TTGAAGGCCCAAGGCGCACGCCCGTATGCATGCACACCCCATTGTTAAGAACAAGCTCTATATACTTGGGTGAGTTGAATCTTCCATCCGACCAGGGCGGTTGTTTGCCTGGGATGAAGTTTTCTATGCAGCCTACCATGCAGTAGTTTCTAGCATCCTCTATACTGTAACCATGTCTTAGAAGGGCTGGCACATTCACATCGTCATTCATAAGCGCTGGATATCCCAAACCCGTTCCAATAACCTTAAGGCATTCATCAAGAAAACCCTCCGGTATGCCGGAATATATTCTGGCAGAAAGATTCGGTCCTGGCACATTGCATATCTCCACCGCCTTGAGTATGAGGTAGGAAAGCTCATTGACACCACCCAATCCATTGGGCAAAACTCCGCCAATGGCAATATTCACCACATCATCTCCACCAAAATAGCGACATTCGTAGATTTTATACAATGTGCAGCTTAAGAGGTCCAAGGCTTCCTTGTCATTTATCCTGCCTTCTTCAATATCTTTTTTGTAGTATGGGTAAAGATACTGATCCAGCCTTCCCAAAGCCATTGCATATCTGCCCTCATACAAAAAAGCCGTGTGAACAAACCATACAAGCTGAAGAGCCTCACGAAAAGTTTCGGGTTTGAAATATGAGACCTTTTTACAGGTTTCGTAAACCTTCATAAGGTTTTCATACTCGCAGCTTCCTTTTTCAAAAGCTTCTGCTCTTTCCAAAGCCTTGTCCGAATACCCTCTTACCATGTCGGAAAAAGCCTGCATGGAAATCTCGCACGCTTCAAGAAACACTTGCTTCTTTTTATCGCCTTTATGTACCAGTTTTGATTTCTCTATCTTCTCCAATGTGCCTTTTATACCATCACTCAAAAACGTCTCATAATCAGGTGCATAATGGTCAAAATTCGTACCAAAATGCCTCGAGCCGTAATTTGCACACACATTCTGTGCATGCTGAAGCGCCGTATTTGATATGACACTTTCATCTTCAATGGCGCCTCTTATGCTGCCTGCAATCATGTCATTATCATATACGTGTTTTCTGTGTTTTCTGAACACAGAGGCAACTGCATACGCTCTTGCAATCGGCACCTCGGAATCAAAATGCTCCGCATAGCCTTCAAACATGTAATAAGGGGTTACCCGCCTTGCAGCCTGCGGCCATTTCTCGTTAATTTCTTTTTTCAACCTCTCAAGAGGCGTGAGCATATAAATCACCCGCCAACCAGTATCGTCTTCACATTTTTGCCCTGTTTTGCATTCTCAAAAGCCTTGTTGATATCGGAAAGCAGATATTCCGTAATCATTGAATCAATAACAGGGTGCAAATCTCTGTTTTCTTCAAGGAATTTTACATACTCTTCAATATCCACAGCAGAATACTGGGACGAACCAATAATATGCAGTGCCTTGAAAGTTATAACCTGGGGTGGAAGCGGTATTGTTCCTGAGTTGGAATACTGCCCAGGAACCAGGTAAACTCCTCTGTTTCTTAACATGTCAATACCTTGCAAAAAGGCATCCTTGTTGCCGCTGGCTTCCACAGCCAAATCAGCACCAAGACCACCGCTTACACTTTTAATATATCCATCTATCTCTTCAAAGGTATTCTTCTCAAGACTGAAAATCTTTGTAGATCCAAAGCTTTTTGCCAGCTCTTCTCTCTTTTTATTCTCCCTGCCTGTTATAGCAATTACATTTTCCACCTTCAAACTGGCAAGGTAAGCAACTGCAAACATTCCAACAGGCCCCAATCCCTGAACCACGCAAGTTTTCAAGTTCTCCAAATCCACATTCGCCCTTTTTGCCAGTGAAAACGCATGTATTACAGTAGAGCCTGCACAGGCAAAAACACTGGCAGTCTTGGGATTAATGCTTTTTGGTATCTTTACAAGATTCTTAATAGGTGAATAGTTGTATTCTCCAAAACCGCCCCAGAAATGAGGTTCATCGTAAGGATTTCCACCATTTGTCACACCCATGTTTACACAGTTGGCATCATCTCCCGTCTTGCAGAGAAGGCACTCTTCGCATGGTACTGCAATGGTGGCAATTACATTATCACCTACATTTAGAGTATCACTTTCCGAGCCCAGTTCCACCACTTCTCCCACAAACTCATGCCCAATTACTTTAGGCGGCTCTATTCCAAGCTTTCCGTTTAATATATGCAAATCCGTTCCACAAACACCGCTGGCCACAAGGCGCAAAAGCGCCATGTCCTTCTGTGGTTTTGTCAGTGGAAACTCTCTAATTTCAAACTCCTTGTTCGCTCCTTGATATACTGCCGCTTTTGGCACTTAAAACACCTCCAATTACATTACCTTTACATAAAAATTCCTTGTTCTGGGTCCGTCAAACTCACAGAAATATATACCCTGCCATGTGCCAAGCACAAGTTTTCCCTTTTCCACAATAACAGTAACCGAGGAACCCATGCAGCTTGCTTTAAGATGCGCACTGGAATTCCCCTCAAAATGCCTGAACTCCCTTCTGTCGGGAAAAGCCTTGTCAAGTCCGTATAAAATATCATGCACCACATCAGGATCCGCATTCTCGTTAATTGTAATTCCGGCAGTGGTGTGGGGACAGAAAACAACACATATGCCATTTTCAACACCGCTTTCTGCCACTGCGCTTCTTACACGAGCAGTTATGTTGTAAAAGTTTTCTTTCTCTGTCTCAATAGTAAACTTTTTTAACATACGAATCTCCTTCAACCCACATTTCTGTCCGATTTATATACTTCAAACTCAGCCAATTGGAACAAATAACCGGTTGTAGCATACGTCATCTTCATCATTTCCTTCGATACAATCCTCACAAAAGATGCGTCCACCTTATCAAAAACAAAAACCCTTGGTCTTTTGTCTTCCTTGCCAGAACCTTCATAAAAGTGTACTACATCCCAGTCCGCTCCATTTGTGGAAACCTGCACTTCCAGTTTCTTTGGAAAATATGCGCCGTTATGTGCAGGATAAAGACAAACCGCATCAATATTATAAACATCTCCAAGTTCAACCACCACCCACTCTTCCGCATAAGGGTCATCCATGTGCAGTTCGTGTTCGGAAGACCATCCGGAATGCTTTGAGTTGTGCTCCGTTATCCCATCGGTTAGATGCATTTTTGTAAATCCTACCAGTTCATTCTCGTAGGAAGAAGACACTAGTACATTTTTGCCCAGTGCCACATTATGCTCTTTTGTCATGTTCTTTTCCTTTGCCTTGAAAAGCTCATACGGCATAATGGATCCATCATCATTGTATATCTCAATCTCCCCTATTTCCACAACATGTTTGCCATCCACAAAAGCCGTTCCATCCATCCTTATCTTTACGTACCTTGCGGATACCGTATCAAAAATGTGGCTGGGGATTGTATTTTCATCTTCCACCTTTACAATCTCCTCCCACTCTTTCTTGTCGTCCGAGCACAAGATTGTATAAGTTTTTAGAAACAATTCCCTGTCATCCTCAACAGGATACAAATCTATTCTATTTATATCCACCTTCCTCTTCAAATCCACCATAAAATATATTTCACTATCAGCATCTCCTTCATACCTCCACCCTTTTGAGCCTTGCGACGGTATCCTTATACCATCCACCGCATTGCGGACATAGTATCCGCCTTCTCCAAGAGAAGAGGTGGCAAACACTGGTTTGTTGTATGCAAGATTCTTTTCATCATCATCCTTGTATGGCTTTGTCAAATCCACGCCTTCTTCAAGGGCATACAGTCTGAAGCCCCCCGCAGCAATCTCACACTTGATTCTGCCCTTGTTTATCTTCGCTTCCTTTGCTTTTCCGCTGGTAACATCGTAAAGTTTGTCTATACCATTCAATTTTAATGTTATTTTCTCATCATCCTTGAAGTTCTTGTTTACAATCATGATATAGTTTCTGCCGTCAAATCTGTCTTTCATAAGAGAGACTATAAAGTCCTTGTCGTCGACAGCCTCAACATGCCAGCCTTTTTCCAGCATTGTGGTCTCCAAATCCTGTCTGCCATTATGATATATCTCTAGAGCATCCACTCTTCCAAGAATCTTTGATACCTTTTTAATATCCTTGTTTATCCTGGCAATACCATCAAAGGTTTTACCTTTCTTTCCGTCCGGCGTTACAATTGCTTCAGTAAACTCCTCACTTCTTTCAGTAGGAGTAAACCAGGTAAAATACTTTAAATTCTTAAAACCATAAGCCAAAGCAGCAGATGTATGGTATCTAGTTTCTGCAACTGTAGGCCTTCTAAAACCACCAATTACACCAATTGACTGTATGTACAAGGCGGTATCCACATTGTATTTAAGACCCGTTTCCCAAATCAGTTTGAAGTTTGGAAACATCTGTGGGACGGAACCTTCCTGAAGGTCAAAAGGATATTGGTCAAAAGACAGGTACCTCAAATTCTCAGCACCTACAGAATTTATCCAGTCCTCTGCATGTCCTCTTGGGTCTTCAAGAGCAAACGCAGGCAGCATGTTAAGCTGGGTTATGCAGCCAGGATGCTCCTCTACCATGATTCTGGCCACCCTGCCAAAAGGATTTGCATTGCGGGGCTCATCAAGAACATAGTAACCAACAACGCTATCATGATCCTTATACCTTCTTACCAGCTCCCTTATCTCTTCGTCACTCTTGGCAGGAAGATTAATAAAATCCTTGTCGCATATGGTAATTTTTATACCCTTATCCTTGCATAATCTTAGTGTATTCTCAAGCGTTTCCTCGTCTGTGAATATTGGGTCGGTTCCCCATTCCAAAAGATCAATTCCAGCCTCCACCAGCAAATCATACTGCTCTTCCGTGGCATAGCCTTTCATGGGCGGCCAGAATACAGAAATTATTATCTCGCCGTCCCCGTATCCTCTGTATGTATCCATTTCTCCCATCACCAACTCCTTTTCTTTTGTGCAAGATGTCAATAAAACGCATACAAGCATCAATAGTATTACTAGAATTCTTCTTGTCATTTTACATGCACCTGCTTTTTGTATACTAATGATTAGTATACCATATTTTTATCTCAGCATCTTCTGAAGTTTCTTGACGGAGTAAACAACTATTGCCACAACAACCACGCCAACTGATATTAAGACTATAGTTAGAACTTGTTTGGTACGTGAAGGTTCTACAAGGTCATCAATTACTTCTGAAACAATTATTCTGTCAATTCCCATGAAGAGCTGATCCGCTATGTAAATCCTTCCGTTTGCAACAGCAACACCTGAGTAATTTACACATCCTGGCATCCAACCAACAACCTCAATCACTTTCAGATTTTTGTCCAGTATATACACATTGGATTCGCCTTCGCCATATCTTGAAACAAATACATAATCCTTGTGCAAATGTATTCCATATGCATCGTCAAGGGCAAATATCCTCTGAACCTTTTTCCAATCCTTATCAATTTTAAGAACCGTATCCCCTTTTGGGCGAAACATGTTCATGTTTGCAGTTAAGTATATGCTGCCGTCCTCATCAATCTTCAGGTAATTTGCCTGCGCAATAGGACTTCCCAAAAACTTGTCGAGATAAATCACACCATTTACTCCAACATCCTTTGCCGGAGAAATATTGCCAGGGTCTGTTACATCATAGCATCTAACGGTATTCACATCGTAGTTGGTTATGAAGTACATGTAATATCTCTCGCCCTTTTTGGCAACTTCCACACCGTTAATGCCTACCTTGCCATCAATCTCTATGACCTCATAGGACAACTCATTCAAATCCTTGTCAAGACAGGCAATGCTGACACTTCCTTCTGCAGTTTCACTGGTTATTCCTATGTACACATAACCTCTGTCATCTGTAGCAATGCCTTTTATCATTCCGTTGTCCTTGTCATAGTAACTTATGCCGTCAAAACTTCCATCAGAAGTGTTCAAACGGAACAAGCCATTTTCTCCATGGACAAGACCTACATAAAGGTATTTGCCATCTTTAGAAACGGCAAACCCCCTCATGTACATGGCTCCCATTCTTTCCATGCCGTAAGTTTCAAGGACTGAAAACTGTGCGTTGGAAAAAGTTACTTTTCTGTTGGTTTCTTCTTCGCGCTCTTCCTCCTGGGCTGATATGCCAACAAGACTTGTCAGAACAAGTATGATTAAAAATATGCATGTAGCTCTTTTATGTACCACGATAATACCTCTCTTTTGATAATCTAACACGGGTATTATAATACGTCCTGACAGGTTTTTCAATCAATTCGGTCTGCAAGCACATATAAATAAAGTTGCATAACCTGTATTCCTAATGTTATCATATCTTTATACATTGCTTATGGAGGGATAAAATGAAATCAACCAAAGGATGTTCATACTGCAATCACACAAGCTGTGTAAGCAAGGTACCCATCTTTTCCTCTCTTGATGAAAGGGATGCAAGAGACATCGCAGCATTGATAGAACACAAAAACTATAAAAAAGGCGACATTCTAATCAATGAGGGCGACAAGGTAAACTCCATAACCATCATTAACACCGGTAGTGTAAAGGCATATAAATATACTCCAGACGGGAGGGAACAGATACTTTACGTACTGACTGAAGGTGACTTTTTCGGAGAACGCAGCCTGTTAAGCTCTGAAAATGCCGATTTTTACATAGAAGCTCTTGATGATGTGGGAGTATGCGTGATAACAAAGGAAAGGTTCCACAGCCTACTTTACACCCATCCAGACATCGCCATAAACATAATAGATGAACTGGGTAAAAGGATTGCAACAATGGAAAACGCATTCCAAAGCATTAGTGTGAGAAACCTCGATGCACGCATTGCAGCACTTTTATTGGATTACGCAAACAGGTACGGCATAATGACAAAAGACGGGGTTAAAATAAATCTTCCCATAAGCAGAGAAGGCATGGCTAATCAGCTTGGTATTGCAAGAGAAACAATGAGCAGGAAGCTGAGCCAGCTTGAGAAAAAAGGTATAATTCTTTCAGAAAATAATAAAACTTTGATAATTTACAACATGGATATGCTGGATGAAATGGCGGGGATAAAATAATGCTCCGCTGATTTATTTTTAATTAATATAATCACAAATTTATTTTAACATTCCTCATTGTACATGACAAATTATTTAATAAATTAATGGTATACTTCACCCCACAAGTTAACGCCAGGTGATTCAAATCACATACAGGTTTCGTTTTACCGGGTAGAATAAAACTGTAGAAAATGTAAAGGGGATGGAGCATGACAACTTCGTACAATGACATGACCAAACAGGAACTTGCAAAACATATTGAAGAGAAATACCACGCATACCTTAGGGAGAACCTCCCCAGGACATCGGAACTTCTTTACACTGTCCTAAGCAGCCACGGCAGTGATTACCATGTACTGTTTGAAGTATACAGCCTGTTTGGTCAATTGAGAGCAATCCTTGAGCAGCATTTGCTGAAAGAGGAAACACTGCTCTTCAGCAAGCTGGGCCATGGGAACAATGCTTTTGCAAAGAAAGAAATTGCAATAGACCTCATGAAAGAACACGACAGAACAAGGCATATTCTCAACAGGCTCAAGGATATAACCAATGGCTATGATACTACCAACATACTATGTTCTGACTTCAAGCAGGCATATGTAATGTTGAACACAATAACGCAGGATTTGTTAAATCATTATTACCTTGAAGAAACCATGCTGTTAAAGGAGTTTGTTTAAAATGGAAAAAGTTATTGATTTGAATAAAACCGTATTTGAATTATGCAATGAGGATCCTGCAATAAAAGACATACTGGCGGATTCAGGTTTTACCGACATAACAAAACCGGGAATGCTTCAAACCGCCGGCAGGTTCATGACAATACCAAAAGGAGCAAAGCTTAAGAAAATAGACTTGGAGACCATCAAAAAGAAATTTATTGATTTGGGATATGTAGTAAAATAATTCGCCCCTTCGGGGGTGAATTATTTTATGAATCTATCCTTATCTTTACAAAGAAATACGAAAGAAAAACAAACGCAATCAGACATATGACAAGAAAGTCATCCCTAGTCTTGGGATTCCTGGGATTCATCGTATACACATTTATATTATCAACAGTCATCAATCCGTTTTCGCTGTAAAAACCCACACTCCCCTTTTCTGTCGCATACCGTTCTTTCAAATCAATACTGTATAAATGAGTATCATTTACAAATATGGAGACAGTAGACCCATCGTCATAAATGGAATACTTGTTTAATATGGATAAATCAAAACCTTCGGGAAAACCTGCACTTTGTTCATGACCTTTTACACTCACTGTAAACTTGTCATAATCCCCAATCACAAAAGTTACACTAACATCTCCACCCCTTGTCACAACACCAAAGACTTCTGCGTCTTTTGGTGCCATATGAAACTCCAGCTTGTATTGACAAAATTCTTTTTCTGAATAAAACTCTCCCGACAACTCAAACCTGCCCTGGCTTGTTATTTTTGATATATTTAAATCATCCATCACCCAGTCCTTTATCAAATCCTTTTCATCTTTTAACGAGCCGTCTTCAGTCTGGAAAGTCTCTTCAAACACAAGCGTATAGGAGTATTGTTTTAAATATTCATTTACATTGGCAACCAGCAGTATGCTAAGAAGAAATATGATAAAACCGTTTTTCACGCCAATCTCCTTTTCCATTGTATAACTATACTAAATATGGACGGTTTGACTGAAAAATATTTTGTTATTTTTTCACAAGCAAAAACCCCGTTTACAACGGGGCTTTCACATGTGATTAAAGCTTGTTACGTTTTAGTTGTTCGCTTGTTGGCAATACATTTTTCAAATCCTTGATATAATTGCCACCTCTGTTCCAACGTTTCATAAAGGCAGGTGTAAATGTAATACCTTGTTGTTTGATATGTACTCCGGAAATCCAAAATTGTGGTACGTTATTTACTATAAATTTTTCATCGTTCAGTTCTAAAACTCGTACTCTGTCAAAACATATTACCCTGTACCCGCCATAATCCCTAATACGTACCGTGCCAGTACCTTCGCCATACTTGTTGCAGGTATCATCCATCGTCAATATCTTCCTCTCCATAAATAATGTGCATTCTGTTTTAACAGGATATGTTTACCACACGATTATGGATTATACCACAACATCTTGTTGTTTACCATGTTGTTTATGATAAATTTATACTGTTTACATTTCATTTAAAATTTGTTTTCTTTACAACCTCCAAAAACACTGGAACAAGGCCCGGATCAAAATATCTGCCAGACTCGAATTCAATTTCTCTAATAATTTCCTCAAAGGACATTTTGTCCAGCATCCTGTCAAAAGCCTCTGCAATTGCAACTATCCTTGATATGATGGGTATTTCTTCGCCCTTCAAACCTTTAGGATAGCCTGAACCGTCCCACTTCTCGTGGTGACTAAGTACACTGTCTGCATAATCAACCGTATACTCAAACAGATTGAGGATTCTATAACCAATAAACGAGTGCTGCTGCATGGTTTGCATTTCGTCTTCTGTTAGAGTTGATTTTGTAAGGAGATTCTTGTCAACTCCAATCTTTCCAATGTCATGCAAATATCCTATCTCTTTGAGTTTTCTGACATCAGGACGCTCAAAACCAAGAGCTTTTGCCATCTCTTCGCAAAGCAGACTTACCCTCCTGGAATGTATCTTCTCCCTTTCAGCTCTCTCATGCAAAAGTTTCATAAAAGAACTTATGGCTTCTCTGCTGAACTTGCCACTCATTCTTCCCTTGTTCTTGTACATTTCACTCTCGGCATTCGTAAGTATAAGTCTAATATCCTGAAACCTGCTGTTCTTGATGCTGTAACCCATCGCAATAGTACATCGAACAGCATGCACGTATTCATCAGAAACATCCTTGTTTATTGAATCTATAATCTCTTTTACAGCATCTTCATCCGTATTCGGCATAAGAACGATAAACTCGTCTCCTCCAACCCTTGCAGTCACACTGTCTTCCTTTACATTCTTCCTTATGCAATTAGCCGCCTTTACAATAAGTTCATCGCCTGCATCATGTCCAAATATATCGTTTGTAAGTTTAAGACCATTTAAATCCGCATAAATTATAGCAAGGGGCAAGTTCTCTCTATTATCGTATTCATCCAACAGTTGTTCAAAATATCTCTTGTTGACAAAACCCGTAAGGGAGTCGTGGTTCGAAAGATACATGATTCTCCTCTCTTCTTCCTTCCTACTTGTAATATCTACAAAAGTAACCACTGCACCAATTATTTTGCCATCCTTGAACTGGGGATACGAGTAATATGAGACATTGATTTGAGTACCATCCTTCCTAACAAAGGTTTCATCATCAGAGAAATATCCAATACCGTCAATTATGCTTTTGACAACCTTGCAATCGCTTCTCTTTACCTTGTTTCCCTGCATGTCATAACCGTGCACAAGCTCATGCACGTCCTGCCCCAAAAGCTCTTCCTCGCTGTCATATCCCATCACCTGTATACAGCTTTTATTGCAGAACACACAAACTCCGTTTACATCAACACCGAAAATACATTCCGCTGCGGAATCAAGAATAATTCTAAGCTGCTCTTCCTTCTCTTTAATTTGGATATTCAAATCCTCCAGTGCAGAAGTCCTCTCCTTGACCTTTTTCTCCAAATCATTTACAAGAGAATCGATGGTTTCTGCCATTTCATTGAATGCTCTTGTAATCTTTCCAAGCTCGTCGTTTCTTGAAACATCAACTCTTGTTGACAAGTCTCCTCTTGCAAATTTCTCAGTGGATTCTATAAGATGGTTTACCGGTCTTACCAATTTGTTGGTTATACCGTAGTATATGATAATTGATGATATGAGAAAAAGAATTACCAAAACCGATGTAAGTGCAATGTTGATTCTTACGTCCTTCATTAGATAGCTTTCGGGAACAGCAGTACACAAAATCCAATCCATACCGCTTTCACTGTGAACGAAATTGAAATACATGCCTTTGTACTTAAACTGGCTTATGCCTGTTTTATTGAACTTGTCGTATGCCTCATCAAAAACATTATTTCCAATGTCGTAAATGTTTCTTCTTATCCTCTCTCCGTCCATTTCAACGTAATTTTCAAGACCAAGAGAGTTTGCTACAAGCAATCCCGTGTTCCTTTCAGCTATGAAAGCATATCCCTTCTTGCCTTTGACCGTTTCCGTCAAAAAATTATCAAGGTCTGAAAGAACAATGTGGACGCCCAACACACCCAGAAAATCTCCGTTTTTTGTTAAAATGGACTTTGAAACAGAAACTGTAAATGCAGGCCTTACAAAATGATAATAGAGGTCTGAAAAAACAACGCTGCGTGTTGTCTGGGCCTTTTGGTACCAATCCCTCGTTCTTACATCAAACTTTCCAAACTTGCCTGTTAGCCGGCCAATTGTCAGATCATCATTTATAGAATAGTACCATGATTCACCATTGGTTTCCTTATTGTTTCTCATTATCTCAATAACGTCATTCTCATTTCTTCTAGCCCCGTAATACTCTCCATCCGGTGTGCCGATACTGAAACTGTATATATTTTTGTCAAGAGACTTCAGGTTGCTAACGAAAAAATAATATAGCGCATCTTCGTCCTGAATATCGATTAGCTGGTTTTCAAAATGTCTGCTGTTCACTTCGATGGTCATTATGGATATATCGAGAACTTGCTCAATCTTGTCGCAGATGGTGTGATGCAGGTCATAGGCCTGACTCTTCATAGTGTTCCGGGCTGAAAGGCTCCAGTTAACAAACACCACCGTAAGCGCAATAAACACTGCTACTATCATGGCTATTACGAATATTAGTACAATTATACCTCTAATAGACAGAACCTTCTTCATAGATGACACCCTGCAACAAATTCAAGCAATAAAATTTTATATTTTAAAACATTCAACCCATTGTACCTTATTTTAATAATATTTACAATTATTTTTTTAGCTTCCCAGATGAGACCAATTAGCCCTCATCTCATAAAGTGCATCGACACTCCCTGATACATCTTCAATCTTAATGCATCCCTTTAGCTTGTACAGATTTATTATCAAGTTGTTCATTTCTTTTCTTTCTATGGCAAACTGCATCCAACGAAACTTTTTTTGTGCCAATTCTTTGTAAAGAGCATCCGTCTTCTCGGATGCCTTGTCCCAGTCACCATTAAGAGCGCTGTTTTCTATGTCGTCAAAAAGTTCAGGTATGCTTTTAATAAACGGATGAAAGATAAAGGCCGTATTCATAACAAAAACAAACACAGCAATCAAAGCAATAGGAATTAAAGCCTTTACTATCTTCATATTAAACCTCCTTAGTCGGTTATGTCAGTAACATTATCCCTGTTAATATGATCTTTGTACAAATCAACGTACAAAGTACCATCCTGTTTTCTTGACATGTACATGACCTCACCCGGTGAATCTATATTCATCTTTTTAAGCTCTCCATAAAGCCACTTTGTGTCCAGTTTCAGCTGCCTTAAATTTGAGTATATAACAACACCATCATAAATTATTTCTGTTGCCACGCTCTCAGGCTGCACCGCCACATTCATGTCCTTTCGTGTAACACTTTGATGCTCAGCCTTTTTGAGAACGGAAAGCCTTCCATCCTTCTCAATTATCGCAAACTCCACCTGGGTTATGTCATATACGTCCTTCTGCCTAAGCTGCTCAACCAAATCATCAATCCTGTATCTTAGTTTCTTCATGGCATCTTCCATTATCTTTCCGTTCATGATAACTATCGTAGGCTCACCATCAAGATATATGGAAAGCTTTCTTGATTTAGTGGTGATCCACTGGATTAACCAAACCAGCAAGGTCCACATAAAAAGACCAACCCAATGAGGCCATGCTCTTGAATCCAGATCGGTGGTCAAAGATGCAGCCACAGAACCAATCGTTATCCCAAGAATGTAATCAAAGAAGGTAAGCTGACTAATCTGCTGCTTGCCAAGAACTCTTGTAAAAATCAGAAGTGTGAAAAAGGCAATAATACTCCTGACAATAACTACAATCGGTTCATTCATGCTTCTTCCCCCTTTTTTAGCTATTATCTCCAACCAGAGGAAAGAACATGCCTTAATCAACCAATTATGTCTTTTGAATTATACACTTGATAATTCCCCTCTTCTCCATTTTCGCATCATATTGCACACTCTTTTCAAATGCCAGCACAATTTGTTACTTTACAACTTTGTAGAAGTTCTTGCCATTACCCTATAATTCACCGGACATATGCCAAGTTTCTGCTTGAAAAGCCTTGAAAAATAGAAAGGATCAGAATATCCGCACAAATATGCTATCTCACTTACCGACATGTCAGAATACTGTAGTTTTTCACAAGCAATCTCGAGTTTCCTTTGAATAATGAAAAACATAGGACTTTTTCCAAAGGTTTTAGTAAAACTGCGCCTGAAGGTGGATAACGACATATTCATTACAGCTGCAAGTTCACTTACACTAATGCTCCTTGCAATATTCCTATTTATATACTCAATTGCAGGCATCATGTATTCAGTATTATCAGGATAATTTATATCACTTGCACTGTCTTTTAGTGCTTCATACAGCATATCAAGCGCAAGACTCTGCACCTTTATTTGCAATGCCAAAGATTCGTCTTTTGAAAAATCCGCAAGTTTGGCACATATTTCACCTAAGATTTTCGCTTTTTCATCTTTGTATTTAAAGGGAATACTGCACAAGGACAGAAAATCAAAAAACTTGTTGTAAGTATATGAGATATGCGCCCAGCTCAATTTGCTCCACTCCGTCACCTTTATATGATGCTTGACATAAGGTTTGATCCAGAAAGCATCTGTCCTTTATCCCATGCTCCCCTATTTCCTCTCCATTTTTTCCAATTATCCACCGTGGTTCCAATCCCATCGTATTCAGCTTCCTTCTCTCTTCTTTCTCCTGATATAATGCACAGCTGTGCCGGCCACCACCAAAAGTCCCAAAGCAAGAAGCAAAGGCAAAGTGAAAAACTTATCTTTGACATCAGGATTAACAAGTTCCTCCTGTGCAATTTCTTCTCTGAACAACAAGGATACAACCTGATATTTTGCATGATTCCACGTTTTTACGCCATCCACTTCAACAGGCTCAATTGTTATCCTGATTCTGTCCTTTCCCTTTGTATACTTTTCTGGAATCTGAAAGGAATCATCAAGCCACTGGTAATATGGGTTGTTGTCTGCATAGTACCACTTCGCCTCTTCAACCAAAACATCATCCACATATATATTGGCACAGTGTCTTCCAACTTGCTGGGAGGACGTCCTGTTTAAAATAACACCTCTATTGTTTTTATCAATGTTTACATAAAAAGATATCCTGCCGTTGAAATCAACATGTATCAACCCTTCTTTGCTATCCGTGTTTATACCGTTGGCATAGGCGGAATAAACAGTTTTAGTGTCATAGCTTCCTGTAACAGTATAATCATGCTTGTCAAGGGATTCTTTGTCCGAAACATCGATTTCGTCCGTAACCACATATGCCTCCATGCTTTCAGGCAACATGTATAAAAAGATTTGTCCTGAATGACAGCCAAGCCCCTCGTTGGCACCCCCGTGTTCCAGTTCAAATCTAATGGACTGTTTGAAGTAGTATGAATCTCCCAGCATGAGCCTCACCATGGACCAATAGGAGTTGGAGTTGTATGCTCCATTGTATCCGCTGAAGGGATTTGCTTGCGGTGGTGTTACGAATCCCCACCCGTAGGAAGCCCAGCTTTCAGAGCCGTCACTTTCAATTTCGGGAGACTTGCGTCCATCAATGAATACCCTAACATCACCTTCGCACCCATTCATGATACCGTACCCGGACATAACACCATAAACCATGTGCCCCGAGCCTTCCACATTTGCAATTACACTGTTTTTTCCCTGTACATTCTCTGTTTTGGGATAGTACTCAGAGGAGACAAAATAGCCAGTTTTCTGTTTGTCATACCGGCATACCGAACTGGGAGTAAAACCAATCTCAGCCCAATGTATATCAATATCCCTCATACTGCTGTTATTGAGCTCCACCACCGCCCTTTCCCAAAAAGGCATTGGGAAGTAATTGTAACACTTAAGATATTCCCCTAGTTTAAGACTCATTCCAAGCATGAGGTGATGGTTTTCACAACCAGACAGGTTGTATTGATTGCCAAAGAAAGTTCCAATTGGAGCTGACACATCACTTTCCTCATGTCCATCCCAATATATTCTAATCCAAAGATCTTTAAGAACACTGTGAGTTACATTCTCACCTGCAAGGTACAATTTAATAGAAGCAATTGAACCTTCAGCTTTTTTGTCAAAAATCTTTACAGACTCACCCGCTTTAATGGTCAAGCCCTTTATTTCCCTGTATTCATTTTTCTCTGAATACTTTGGATCGTGTGTATGGTTTTCAGCCATGTTTTTAAGCTTTTCAACACCTATCTCCCTTTTATATACGTTATATGTATCATATTTCACATATGTTATATGACCCCAGCCACCTTCACCTTTGGCTTTATCATGCCCTTCAAGCTTGATATCCGATGTTACCTTGCAATACTTCTTGAACTCCATAGGTATAAAGCTTCTGACAACCCAGATGGGTCCTCTTCCTCCGTCTTCCGGCCCCTCATAAATATCTGCAAGCGGCTTGACAAACGGCTCTTTCCTACCAAACTCACTCAGCTTTATCTCATACCTGGGCTCTTTTTCATCATCGAAATAGAATCTGAAAGTAGGTTCCGGACTTGTAGGGTATCTATGCTGTGTGAAATTGTACAAGCAGCCAGGTCCATACGTCTCCATAAGAACCCATTCTCCCTTTTCGTCCTGATACATGCCCCAGTCCCAGTCTGCATTATCGCCTGCTTTGGAAATACTGCCTTCATAATTCACCATTGCTGAAAAATCCACAAGAGGCAAGGCCTGTGGATATACAAGTCTTGAAATCCCCCTCAACGGTACTGTTGGTTGAAACTCGTCAGGCTTGCAACCATTTCCTTCAACATGAAACTCCTCAGGCAACAAAATCTCAACTTCAATATCCTTCGGCAATATTTTCCGTATCTCGGAAACATCAAGTGGATAATTGTATATAGTTAAATCTTCAATATAGCCTTCATAAGGAAAAGTTCCATCAATCAAAGCACCAATACTGGCATCCATTACAGAATCGCTGACATGTCCCGAGACAAAGGATCCGGACTTGACTTTTCCATCCACATAAAACATTAAAATTTCTCCATCATAAACAACAGCAAAATGATGCTTCTTTCCATCGGCAATGTTAACACCTGAATAGACGGAGGAATTGAAGTTCATCTCAGGAGCGTAAAAAGCAAGCTCTCCGTTATTGAGCCAGACTTCATAATGCCCGTTTATTTTATCTCCTTTTGCAAATATAACGGCTATACCGTCTTTTTGACTCGTTCTAACAACCCCCGTTATTGAAAAGGAAGAACCAATATTGACATCAAAATTGCTGACAATATGTCTTCCATTATCAGTCCTCTTTAAATCAAGGCCTTCATCTGCCAAAGTAACAAGCATAGTATTCATACCCTCCTCCTGCCATTCCTGTTTTCTTAAATTATACAACTCATCAATCTGGCTTTCTGTCAAAACCTCATTGTAAAAGGCCAGATTTCTTAATTTTCCATTGTACTGATAAGTTCCATCATTAAGCCGTTTGAATGTAAGTTTTGCTGGAATATTCGATATTGTCCCCGATACTTGTAATTCTTTTAAGACTTCACCATTGTCATAAAACTTGAATATGCCATCACCATACACAACGGTAATATTATGCCATTTTCCATCGTTGACATAATGACCTGAGTATATGGCATCACCATTATTCAACTCCGGTGCATAGAATGCAAGCTCACCGTTATAAAGCCAAACCTCAAAATGGCCTTCCGCTTTATCATTCTTGGCTAACAGCACCTGGCAGTAATTATCCTGCGGACTTCCTGCCGATGTAGTCTGCATGTCAAAATTAATGGAAAACCTGTCGCCTGGTGTATAAACAAAGTCTTCAACATCTTCCAGGCATTCTTTAAAGAAAAAAGATGTATCAGGCAGAGTTAATGCAACAAACAGTAGTATAAAACACAGTCTTTTTATGCAAATGTAAATATGGTCTAAAAACATGGACAAATCGCTCAAGTGCTACTCTTTGGATATGAATAGGACCGCAGCCATTCTCTTTTCAGGGAGAGTGATTGCAAAGCCTTCTGCCAAGTCGCTTCCCTTGACACTTTTGGCAGAATTCCTGCCATCCATATCAATAACGGTGTAATATTTGTCCATTTCAACACCTCTAACCCTTATCGTTACTGATTCGTCTTCACACCTTTCCTGTCTGAAGGCCTGAATTACACCTTCCTGGGTAGTCGGATTAATGAACATATATACTGTCCACTTGTCGGTTTCATGCTCTGGATGCCATGGTGTAAGCACATAAAAATCATCGTAGAAATACTTTTTAACCTGCAGCCATTCATTTTGCGCCTGCCTTAACGTATCATAATCCAGGTCCTTGTCCTGTGTATATTCAAATCCGTAGTTGAGTATGGGGAGGTAGGAAGCCCTTAAAACATAAATATCAGGCTTTCCGGCGGTCAATTGCTCTGTAGTTTCCTTGGTTGAAGCTCCACAGCAGGGTATCCACTGCATGAAGGACGTGGTCATGGCAAGTCTCAAACCTGTACTTGTTCTGTCGCTGTCGCTTCTTAGAAAAGGCACTGCCCTTCTCATGGACTCAAGATCATTGCGGCCTCCTCCACTGGCACAGGAGTCAATGAAAGGAAGCTTGTTTGCTCTTTTGCAGTAAGTGATAATATTGTCCCACAACCTGTAGTGACCTTGTATGTATAGATTTTCGGTAATTCCGTGTCTTTGTCCTTCTTCTTTGCCATCTCCCACAGCCCACAGGCCTGCAGGATCGCAGTTGAAGTCCTCTCTGTACATATGCACGCCATGCTCATCCATCGTGCCAGTTATTCTGTCTGTCAAATATTCAACACATTCCGGCAATGCAAGGTTTGCCAACATAACAGGGCCGCCGTTTGCCAATATCCATTCCTTTTTGAATCCATGATTCTTTGAAAGAGCTTCCACATTCGTTACCCTTTCAGGCTCGAACCACATCATGGTCTTTGCTCCTCGTTCATCTGCGTATTCAATGGACTCTCTGAAACTATCTCCCGGCCATTTTTCCCTATCAAGAATCCAGGTACCCACAGTACCCCACCAGTCCGTTGGCACCGAATTATTCTCAGGGTCTACGTACCAGCCCGCATCCACCCATCTAATATCCATATGCAGTCCTTCTGCGTAATATTTTTCCATGGAGGGTTTCCAGCTGCCGTAATATTCGGATATGCTGCCATCACTGTTCGGCCTTCCCGTATCAAGAGCAAGCCAGTTCGTAATCATAGGCTTTACAGGCGGCATATTGTATTTTACAAACCATCTGCGCCACAAATTCATTGCCTTTTCCGTATCTCTAACGATATCCGACGACATTGTCAAAACAAGAGGAGTCCTTATCTTCTCACCTGGTTTTAGATATGTACAAAGGTTGTTAACTCCCTTGGCAATGAATCTTGCTCCTTCGTCTTCATATCGAAAACTTGCCGACCAGGTGCCTGCCCAACCAAGAGCCATGAAGTTCGAACCATTATCCGTCTCCAGCAAAAAGTATGGAAAGACAACATGGGTGGCTCTCCCCGTTTCCTGTTTGAAACTTGCCTCTTCCTCTTTAAGATTGATTTTATATGGTTTGTACTGGTGTATATGGTCTCCCAGTATTCCTTTCAATACAGGATTTCCACCCTGTATTTTCATGTCAGCACAGAAAAGTTCGGAGAACACTTTTGTATTTGCATCACCCTTGTTCTCAAACCAGACAGTGTAGCCAAAAGCATTGAATTCCTTGTTGTATTCTGTTTGCACAACAATATCGATGTTGTCCAAAAACCTAAATACATACTCTTCATATACAACATTGTCAACAATACTTCCTTTTTCCGAAATCAAATCAAAGTCATCAACTCCAAAATATTGATTGCCATCATATTTAAAGCTTGTCTTGACATCCGAAAGTCCCTTTTTCATTTTTCTTCCTCCTACATTTTGCTGCAGTAATTGTACCATACATGTTCCGAAAAGTATAACGAATATTATGTCCTTTCCAAAATTTATAATGAAATAAAAAGAGGGGTATGTATAATGTAAATACTGTGATAAAATAAACACAATGGATTAAGTTGCACTGAAAACTGATTTTGATAACCAGAATTATGGAGGGAAACCATGATAAGAATAATAATTAGACTTACCAGCCTGTTTCTTTTGTCCGCTTGTCTTGCTTCCTTCATTGGGTGCGGGAAGATAACAAGCCCGATAGATAAAAGGAGTATTGCATTAATTGACAACAATGTAAAGTATGATCCAGAGGTGATACCAATAGATTGGAGCAAGTTTGATATTAAACCATTGACAGAAGAGCTGGCGGATGGAACAATATATCTAATCAGAAATGGAACCAAGTACATAGTTAATGACTGGTGGAACAGAGTTTGGAGATTCAGCCTGCAGGATTCAAAAGAATACCTTGCAATGACCGGCAGAAACGAACATGACATAAGGCCTTTGACGCATATGGCGCTTACCTTGTCTTCCAGCATTGCCTTAGGAATATATGATGAATCTGTGACAGGAGTTTCAAAGGAAAATGCCAAAAACATGGCGATGAAACTTACAAAATCCGTTGCAAAAGCTCACTACTCAAATACAGAGGGCGGTTGGGGCAATGCCTGGCAGAGTGCTTTATGGGCATTCGATGTTGCCCTGGCAGGTTGGCTGTTTTGGGAGGAATTTAGCGAAAAGGATCGTGAATATATTCAAAACTGCGTAGTAACGGAAGCAAACAGATTTATTGAATATACAGTGCCCTACTACAGGGATAAAAGTGGGAAAATAAGATTTCCTGGCGACTCAAAGGCTGAAGAAAACGCATGGAATTCAAATATTTTGTCAATTGCCTGCGCCATGATGCCAAACCATGAAAACTACAACGCCTGGATGTACAAGAATGTGGAACTTATGCTTTCAGCCTTCGCAAGGCCAAGTGACGCAGACTCATCAAAAACCGTGAGCGGTTTTGTTCTTAAGTACCTGCTGGAAGGTTCAAATGTAAATGAAGATGGAACTGTAATCAACCACAACATAGTGCATCCGGATTACCAGGCCACGGTAGCTCTCAATCTTTTGAACGGGATTAGCTTTGCGCTGGCAAATACAAAAATACCTGAAGCTGTTGTCTTCAATGGAGCTGTGATCTATGAGACCTTTGTAAACCTTGACCTTAAAGATATAAACAATAGCATGGCAGGTCAGTACATATACAAAAGGAAGAATGACGGAAGCGCATCCCATGAAATAAACTATCCGAATGGAACAGACTGGGGTACAGACAGGCAGATATGTTTCTTCCTGGTGGATGTCTTTGCCGATGCACTGAATCTTGACAAAAACTGTAAGATCAAGGCCAAAGACTTTGCACTGGCAAGACTTCCTGTTATGAAGGCAATGCAGGACAGAAATGACAACGGCCAATACTACACCGCCTCAGACAGCGACAAGTACAAGAGTCGTGAGGAATGGGTCATGTGGCATGCTACCTTGTCCTACATGGCATTGTGGGTAAAAGAAAACAATCTGTTTGTTTTTGACAAGGAACTGCCCTTAAAACCCGCACCGCTTAATGAAGTTAAGCTTGAGATACCGCATGTCCTGCAATCTGGCACCACAAGCAAGGCAACTTATTCACTAAATCCAGGATTGGTTATTCTTCCTGATGATTTGAAAATAGCATACTCATCCAGCGACAAGGATATAGTATCCATAACGAATACTGGTACTGTATATGTAAAAAAGGAAGGAAAGGTCACAATTTCAATAACTGTCACATACAAGGACATAGTTGTTTCAGACAGCGTCGAAATAGAGGTGGTCAAAGACAAGAAACCCATTTACGACTTTGAGGACCTGCCGCTTGGCAATACCCTTCCTTTGGACTTTAGGTGGAACAATGTGGGCAATGCGGAAGTTGTTCAGGAAGATAACGGAAACAAAGCACTAAGACTTTCAGGTGCTGGATACAACTACATTTTCATAGGTGATGATTTTGAAGAAGACTTTACTGTAACTTTTAGATTGAAGATGGAATCCCACCAGCAAAAAGGAGGGGCGCATCTTCTTTTCCGGGAAGATGACCTTTTGTTTACTGGACGTAATGGATACCAGTTCTGCATAGGCGACACAATGAATGGAGAATACGGACTTGAGCTTAGAAAACGCGATACCAGTCTTTCCGACAACAAGTATGCCGCCTGCGAGCTTGACTATGAGTGGCACGACTTTGAGATAAGCATGGTTGGAAACAAGGTAACATTAAAAATGGATGGAGAGGAAGCCATGACCCATACTCTGACAGGATTTGATAAAGGCTGCATTGCCATTGCATCTTATCTGGATACAGTACTGTTTGACGATATATTGATAACTCTGCATTAATAAAGCGGTGGGAAACCCACCGCCTTTTTTATGTCATATTGCAGTCCATCCTCCATCTATAGACAGAAGCTGACCTGTTGTGTAGCTTGATGCATCGGAAGCAAAGTAAACAATTGCACCATCAAGTTCTCCATCTCTTCCTGGCCTTCCCATGGGACAATACGTTTTTACAACCTGTGCAAAGCCTTCATCATTAAGAACATCATCCGTCATTTCACTGGGGAAGTATGCAGGTCCTATCGCATTAACCGTGATGTTGTACTTTGCCCACTCATTTGCAAGCGCCTTTGTCATCATTTCAACTCCACCCTTTGAGGTGCAGTATGCACTGATTGGCAGCCCCGGCATGGCTACAGTGCTGTGTATCGATCCAACATTTATAATCTTTCCATACTTCTTCTCAATCATAACCTTGCCAACCTCGCGGGCAAAATAATATACGCCGTTTACATTGACATTCATTACCCACTCCCAAGTATCATCGGACTGGGTTTCCGCAGGTTCCGCAGCGCCAACACCAGCATTGTTCACAAGAATATCTATTGTTCCAAAGTAATCAACTATCTCTTTAACCGCAGCCTTGATTTCCTCTACATTGGAGACATCGCATTTTACCGCCAGGCTTTTTACTCCCAATGCTTCTATCTCCTTCTTCACATCGTTCAGCCTTTCAACTCTCCTTGCAACCAAGGCAACATTTGCGCCCTGTCTTGCCAATGCTTTTGCAAACTGGACTCCCAGACCCGAAGAAGCTCCTGTAACGACTGCAACCTTGTTTGTCAAATCAAATAATCCTGCCATATTATACTCTCCTTTTCATAAATATTACTTATATAATTTGTCCTAACTCCCTAATTTATGCCATCTCCTACAATTGTTATAGGAAATGACTTTGACAACATTTTAACAAAATAATATATCCAGTGCAAATATTTTTAGTGAAGTTTTTATGAATTCAAAAAGAGTTCCGATTATTACACCCAAATTATTAAATATGGTTTAAAATTGGAAGAGTAACCACTTAATATAGTGTAAAATATTCGAAACAGCTTATGAGGTGAAACAATGAACAAAAATTCATGTCTGTTATCATTAAAAAATTCAAATGTAGTTCCTATTGACTGGAGCAACTTGAACACCAAACCTTTAACCGGCGAGATGACAGAAGGAATAATAAATATTATTAACAATGGAAATAAATTTATTGTGAATGACTGGTGGAACAAGGTCTGGAATTTTAATGACGATAACCATAAAGAATACCTGACAATGAAAGGTAACAAAGAACATAGCATAAGACCACTAACCCATATGTCACTGGCATTATCCGCAAGCATTGCACTAAACATATATGATGAAAATACAACCGGAGTATCAGTAAAAGATGCTAAAGATATGGCTGTAAAGCTGATAAAATCCGTCGCAAAAGCCCATTACTCAAACACTCCTGAAGGTTGGGGAAATGCATGGCAAAGTGCGTATTGGGCAGCAGATGTAGCTCTTGCTAGTTGGTTTTTTTGGGATAATTTTAGCAAAGAAGATCAAAAATACATTCAAAACTGCATAGTAACCGAAGCCAATAGATTTATTGATTACATTGTCCCCTATTATATGGACAGAAAAGGAAATATCCTGTTTCCAGGCGACTCAAAAGCGGAAGAAAACGCCTGGAATTCCAACATACTTTCTGCAGCTTGCGCCATGATGCCCAATCACGAAAACTATAACTTATGGATGTATAAGAACATGGAGCTTATACTTTCGGCCTTTGCAAGACCAAGCGATACGTTAAGGGATATCGAAATAAACGGCTTTAGGCTTAATGAATTTCTTAAAGGTTCCAACATCAATGAAGATGGCACCGTGGTCAACCACAACATCATTCACCCGGATTACCAGGCAACCATGGCCGTAAAACTTCTAAATGGTGTCTACTTTGCCTTCGGAAAGCAGAAAGTACCGCAAGCAGTCGTTTTCAACGGAGATGTTATATACGAAAGCTTTGTCAACCTTGATTTGAAAGACCTGAACAAGGACATGGCAGGACAGTATATTTACAAAAGAAAGCATGACGGGAGCGCTTCCCACGAAATAAATTACCCAAATGGTACCGACTGGGGAACCGACAGACAAATATGTTTCTTCCTTATGGATGTGTATGCAGATATGCTGAAGCTGGATAAAAACTTGCCGGTAAAAGCAAAAGACTTTGCTCTTGCAAGACTGCCCGTGATGAAAGCCATGCAAAGCAGAACGGAAAATGGACAGTACTACCTGTCTACAGATAGCGACAGATACAGAAGCCGGGAGGAATGGGTTATGTGGCATGCAATTCACTCCTACATGGCTTTATGGGTAGGAGAAAACGGCATGTATAACATTACCAACGAAAGTCCTTTCAAACCAGATATGCCATCACAGGATACACCTTAGCTTAACTTAACTTCACCTCCTGTGTATATTATACCTACAGTTGGTTAAAGCGATGGGAAAATTTCTCCCATCGCTTTAACCTGCAGCTCTACACGATATTTTAATAATTTGTAGTTATTTGTTGAACACTTCAATCTCACCAAGCTCCTGAAACTCTGCGTGGCTAAAGCCAGCAGGTTCTAACGTACTTTCCAACTTCTGCACTAACCCGAAAGTATAGTGCCACTAATTGGTTTCCGTTAGACTTTTACCACCAATTGTTCCTACGAACA
>DUPL01000092.1 GCA_012838385.1 Clostridiaceae bacterium | reverse complement strand
TCATCTCTTCCTCACCATAGTCAAAATCTATATGGTTGCCGCAAAGCATATGGAAGAGTTTTTCATAGTGCTGTTCCAGCTTCCTTACATCTTCATCCACACTGCTTATCCATCTTGCCCATCCCATATGTATCTGAGCCCATACGCTTTCTATTGGATTTAGAACCAGCACTTCGCACTCTGGCTTTCCTGAAGATATTACAACGCCAAATCTTGCGAAATAGCTTTCAACAAGGTCATAATATGGATAGTATGCGGACTGATGCAGAATGCTGGCAGGATAGTCCCTCTTTGACTCACCCTCCATTGTATACCAGGACAGATGATGGCATCTTAAGTTTATTCCAAACAGCGCCTGCCAGTCACCAACTGCCTTGTGGGCTTTGAAATCAAACTGCCATCCAGTACATCCGTACAACTCCGACAAAAGCCATTTCTTGTCCAGCTGCCTTGCTACTGAAGAAAGCTGTTTTACTACCCAGTAGCACCTATTGCCTTCCGTCAGAACGTCAACACCGGGATAACCCATATATTCATACATTCTCATAATGGAACCACAAGGAACAGTCTGGTTTGTCAATGAGTCCTCGTGTAGATAGTGGCCGGTAAGTTCCATGTTGTTTTCAATGCACCAGTTGTTTACAGGTATTGCAAATCTTTCGATAAATAGAGCATTTGCAAGATCCACATAATCTTTTTTTACCTTGTTTACTTTCCTGCCTTTATAGATGTAATAAAGTTCAGGAAGGATTGCTTTTGCATCATAGCCATATCTTTTTTCGAATTCTTCGAATATGTCATCGGTATAAGCGCAGGAACACTGTCTTACACCGTCAACTTCCTTAAAGTCGTCCAGCATGTGTCCTCTGTGAGGTTCGTCAGTGAATATGCCTTTTATTGTTGTGCCAATTCTGTCCTCACAACGTTTTTTATACTCTTCATGTGTCAACTCAATGAATCTTTCAGTAGCCTTCAGGCTCATTGTATCAATATATGTGTTGCCGTTATATACGCTATTGCGTTCCTGAGGAATAATTTCAAATTTCAGAATCTTATACCCTTCAAGCTTGGACAAATCCGTATCTTTTGAAATTTCAAAATATTCATCCAGATTGAATCCGTCAACTTTACCTGCAAAAACTTTTACAATATCTCCGTCCCAGGAAAACTTGTCAACGTCGAATTCCTTTAGAACTATACTTTTCATGCTGTATTGAGGATCTTCTGTAACCTTTCCACCTGCACTTCCTGAAGGCCATCTGTCCTCGTCGTACAGCCATGACTCAAGACCTTCTTCCTCACCTGCATCTGCAACAGCATTAATAAGGTCGAACCATTCATCTCCCAAATATTCGGTGATGAGTCCCGCTCTTGAATGCATGAAGTATCCGCCAAGTCCCATCTCCTTCATGACTTTTACTTGTCTAACAAGTTCATCTTTTTCCAGTTCTCCATTCCAGGACCAAAAAGGTTTGCCTCTATACGCTACACCAGGGTTCTTAAATTCTTTCAATAGCTCCTTATTCATCTTCTCATCCTTTCATGTTTTGTGAACATATTATCCATGAATTAAACTAAAAAATCAAGTACACTATTATTGTGGTATAATACAATAAAAAAGGGGTATTGAACTTGAACAAAATTGTTGAATGCATACCAAACTTCAGCGAAGGAAGAGACAGTAATATTATCAAGGAAATAGAAGAAGCAATAATTAATACAAAGAACGTCATACTTTTAGAACACAGCTCCGATTACGATCACAATAGAAGCGTCTTTACTTTTATGGGCTCAATGGAAGGAGTTTATGATGCTATGTATAAAGCCACTTCCGTTGCAGTTAACAGTATTGACCTTACAAAGCATGAAGGAAAACACCCTAGAATCGGAGCGGTGGATGTTATTCCACTCGTTCCTGTACAGAATGTTACCATGGAAGAATGTGTGGAGCTTTCAAAAACTCTTGCAGAAAGAATATATAACGAGCTGGGTTTGCCAGTTTACCTTTACGAAAACTCTGCATCGAAACCTCATCGTACAAATCTTGCAGATATTAGACGTGGAGAATTTGAAGGCTTGGTTGAAAAAATGCAGTCAGAAGACTGGAAACCAGACTATGGCACAAAACCTCATCCAACAGCAGGCGCGGTAGTTATCGGAGCTAGAAAACCACTTATAGCATTCAATATGCAGCTGAATACAGCCAATATCGAAATTGCTACGGAGATTGCAAAAAAAATAAGAGAGAAGAATGGCGGATTAAAATGTGTAAAAGCTCTTGGCATTATGCTGGAAACTAAAAACACAGCCCAAGTGTCCGTAAACCTTACAGACTATACGGTTACATCCCTGTTTGAAGTATTTGATACAGTTTGCAACGAAGCATCAAAAATGGGATATGAAGTTGTTTCATCCGAACTTATTGGCCTAAGTCCTGCTAGAGCCTTTATTGATACTGCAGCAAGATATTTAAAGCTTGAAAACTATTCCTACAAAAAAATTATAGAATCACATTTATTAAATCTTGAAATTTAGGACTGTTAATTGTACAATTAGGATGATAATATAACTGTTGGAGGTTATGTGTTGAAAATTAATTTGGGTGATATTATCGTTTTTAAGAAACCGCATCCCTGCGGTGGGGCTGAATGGGAAGTATTAAGGACTGGTGCGGACTTCAGGCTTAAATGCGTGAAATGCAACCACCAGATTATGATAAGCAGACACAAGGCTGCGAAAAGAATAATGAAGATCATCCCTCGTGATGACCAGACCAAGAATGAATGAATGGAGAAAATTTATGATGAGTAATGATAAAGATAAAGATAATGATAAGAATATGAGGATATGCATGGTCGGCGGACAGGCGCTGATGGAAGGCATTATGATGCGCGGCGAACATGGATATGCTCAAGTTATAAGGAATCCGGAGGGAGAACTTGTTACTGAAGTTGAAAAACTACCAGCAACTGATGTAAACAAGTTTTTCACACTGCCTGTCATTCGCGGCTCCTACAGACTTATTGACTCTCTAAGAATTGGAATGAAGTCTTTGTTCAAATCTGCTGAAATTGCAGGTTTGGAAGATGAAAATGAAAAAAAGTCAAAATTTGACTTGTGGCTTGAGAAAAAACTTGGCGACAAATCAACAGAGGTAATAATGGCCATTGCGCTGGTTCTTTCTCTTGCCCTTACGATTACATTGTTTTTCTTGCTTCCAAACCTTATTGCAGGTCTTATTATCGGAAAGGGAAAAAGCAGAATTCTTTACAATCTTATTGAAGGTGTCATCAGAATAGCAATATTCCTGGGATATCTGATTGCGGTTTCCAAAATGAATGACATAAAAAGAGTTTTCATGTACCATGGAGCAGAACATAAAACAATACACTGCTACGAACATAATGATCCTTTGACAATAGAGAATGTCAGGAAATACACTACTCTGCATCCAAGATGCGGAACCGCCTTCCTGTTTGTTGTCATGATTATTAGCATACTTGTGTATTCACTGCTTCCAAGATTTGATTTATTTATACTTAACCTGCTAATGAGAATACTTTTCCTTCCTTTGGTTGCAGGTATTGCGTATGAATTCAACCGCTTTGCAGGAAGAAGCAATGGAATTGTAGCAAGAGTACTTAGAGCTCCAGGCCTTGCAATGCAATACTTCACTACCAAGGAACCCACTGACGACATGATTGAGATTGCGATTATAGCTCTTATAAAAGCCCTTGAAATTGACGAAGAAGTGAGAAATCCCGATGTAAGTCAGCCAGAAACAATTGAACAGGCACCAAGAGAGGAATTAGTCCTATGACAATTTATAAGGCAAGAAGGCTTGCATTTAATATTTTGAAAAACCAATATGAAGCAGATTTACTTTTGGCACATGTTTTAAATGTGTCAAAAGTTTTTTTATTGGCAAATCCAGATCATGTTGTGGACCTGAATATGCTTAATGAGTTTGAAGAACTGTTAAGGAGAAGAAAAAACAATGAGCCTTTGCAGTATATTCTAGGATATGTATACTTCATGAATGTAAAACTTTATGTTGATAACAATGTGCTTATCCCCCGTCAGGACACTGAAACGCTTGTTATTCATGCAAGAGAGCTTGTTCGAAATAGTAAAAAAGAAAAACTGAATATACTTGATATGTGTACTGGGAGCGGCTGTATTGCTATAAGTCTTGCATATGATTTTAAAAAAGAAAAGAAACTGAATATTTATGCGACAGACATATCAGAAAAGGCACTCCATGTTGCTGAAAGAAATGCAAAATTGAACAATGTTGAAAACATAACTTTTATTCAAAGCGATTACTTTTCCAGCTTGCCGGATATCAAATTCGATTATATTCTTTCCAACCCGCCATATATTGCAAAAGAAGAAATTAGGACGCTGGAACCTCAGGTAAAGGACTTTGAACCTGAAATTGCCCTTGATGGTGGGCTTGATGGTCTTGATGCATATAAGAAAATCATATCACAGGCAAAAAAATACTTATCCGGCTCCCTACTCCTGGAAGCCGGAATAAATCAGGCACAATATATAGCTAATGAAATGGAGATACACTCCTATTCAGACATCTTCACAGTAAAAGATCTAAACAATATAGACAGAGTAGTTCACGGTCTTATGAACTAGCCGCCAGGTTTAAATGCTCTTCTTCAAGAACCCTGTAGGCAATCTTGCCTACTTTGGTTGTCGGCAAATCATCCCTGAACTCGATAATCCTAGGAATCTGGTATTTTGCGATATTCTCCTCACAATACCTCATAATTTCCTTTTCCATTTCCTCGCTTGGTGCGTATCCTTCCTTAAGCACAATAAATGCCTTTATAGTCTGTATTTTCAAATCATCAGGAACACCAATCACACAGGACATGGATACCGCCTCATGTGCATTCAGAATCTCTTCAATCTGGGTTGGGTAAACCGAGTATCCGGATGTCTTAATCATCCTCTTTATTCTAAGTTTGAAATAGACAAAACCATCTTCGTCTATGTATCCCAGGTCACCTGTATGGAGCCAAATGCGTCCATCGGGATGCTTCTTAAGAACAGTTGCAGTTTCTTCAGGATCATCCAGATATCCTTGCATTACACTTGGTCCATGTATGCAGATTTCACCGTCTGTTCCGTAAGGAACATCATTAGTTGTACCTGGTTCAACAATCTTGTACAAAGTATCGGGATATGGAATGCCTATGCTTCCTTTCCTATATGCTGCTCCTTCTGGATTTAGGGCACTAGCAGTTACACATTCAGTAAGTCCATAACCTTCTCTTAGTGTTACCTTTGCATTCTTTTCCTTCAGGAACTCGTCAAACCTTACCTTCAGGTCGTGGGGCAGTTTGTCACCACCTGAGAATATGCCCTTTGTTTCTGAGAAGTCAGCTTTTGCCAACCTGTCTTTTCTGAGCAAGGCTTCGTAAAGAGTTGGTACACCAGCCATAAAAGTTGGTTTTTTCTTAACAATCAGTTCTGCAAATGAATCTGCATTGAACCTTGGCACCAGAATCATTGTAGCGCCTTTGTAAACACTGGTGTGAATGCAAACACCTAAACCAAATCCATGGAACATTGGCAATACAGCCAGCATGGAGTCTCCGGGTTTGAAGCTGGGTCCGCCGTGAGCAACGGTCTGAGCCGCAAGAGCGTTGAAATTCAAATGTGACAGCATTATTCCTTTTTGTGTACCAGTCGTTCCTCCGCTGTAGAGTATTACTGCCGTATCACTATATTTATTGTCCGGATGCTCATCAATTTTTGGCGTTTCAACGCCTTCTGACAACTTCATAAGACCAACCCAGGTCATGGTCTTTTCACTAGCTCCAACCTTGGGTATTTTTCTTCCCTGTGTCAGAGCAAACCCTACCTTTTTGACTGCTGATAGATAATCGGCTGCACTGGCTGTGACAACCTTCTGCAATGTTTCACAGTTTAAGTCTTTTGTCTTTTCGTAGAAGGCATCGAGAATAAACAGCATTTTACTCTTGCTTACATTGATAAAATACTCTATTTCATTGCTGGCAGATAATGGATGAATCATGTTTGCCACGGCACCTAATGCCAATGTTGCATAAAAGGAGATGACAGCTTGTGGTATATTGGGCAAACACAAAGTTATTCTATCGCCTTTTTTTATGCCTAGCTTTGCCAAAGAGGCTGCGCATCTTTTAACCTCTTCCAACAATTCCCCATATGTAATCTTTTTCTCCATATAGTCTATAGCATTGTAATCAGAATATTGCGTTGCAGTATCATAGAATACTCCAAACATTGTTTTATCGCTGTATTCCAGATTTGGCGGTGTATCTTTACCGTAGAACTTGACCCATGGTCTGTAAAAATCCTTCTGTTGATCAATAAAGTTCACTTTCATTCTCCTTATTTATTATTTATTAGTTTTGTCACAATAGATTATATCATTCTATACATTTTTTTCAATATAGTTTTACAACATTTTAATGGAATTTGTTTGAAAACATGTTTTAGTATATAATACGGTTGGAGGAGATAACTTATGACAACAAATGTAAGAATGGCTAATAAACAAGACAAAGAAGGTATTAAGAAACTTTGGAGCGAAGTATTTGTAGATGACAGCACAAACTTTGTAGAATGGTTTTATGAAAACAGATACAACAGGGCATTTGCAACATGTCTTGAAGCAGACGGTGAAATAGCAAGTGCAATGCAGGGGTATCCTTTTAACTTGAGAATCAGAGGAAGAATTGTGCAAGCCTCTATTCTTGCTGGAGTCTCAACATACGAAAAACATCGCGGAAAAGGATTTATGAGCAAGGTGTTCAAAGCCCATATGGAGCAAATCAGAGATGCTGGTATTCCACTTGTTCCCCATACACCTGCAAATACACCAACCTTTTTTTCGAAAGGTCACTATCCTGTAACGGAAACGAAAATCGTAACCATCAAAGCAATGGATTACGATAGTGAAGCAAAAATATTTCCATTGAAGGACATAAAAAGCGAATATGGGAATATGTTTGCATGCTACACAAAATGGTCGCTTCCCTACTCAGGCATTGTCGCCCGTTCAATGTCGGATTTCACCCTCAAAATGGCCGACTACTCTGCAGACGATTCTAAAGTATCCATATTATACAAAGGTAGCAATGTAAAAGCTTACGGTGTATTCTATATACTACCCGAATACATTTACGTAGAGGAAATTGCATACGACAGTTCAGAGTCCCTGACAGAGATGCTGAAAAAAGTGGCAACATTGGGCAAGGAAGTTCGTGCAAAACTACCTACAGACAGTGTCGTCAATATCGAGGGAGCTACCTCAAAGACAAGACTTCAAGGTGTTGTGGGAGTAGCCAACATGAGTGCATTCCTTAAAGCTTTATTTCCCTTCATACCAAAAGATTATGAGGATTCATGCATAGAGGTTGTCGACAGGATTGTTGATACAAACAACGGTGTATACAAGCTGGATGGAAGGGTTGTTAACGAAAAGCCACATATCACCATCGAGGCTGGACGTCTTGCCCAGGTTCTATGCGGCTACAAAACTCTTGACGAGCAACTTGAAGAAAACAATGTAGTAGTACATGACAAGGCTATTTTTGACAGGCTGAATAACCTTCTTCCAAAAGAAAAGTGTTTTATCATTGATGAATATTAAAGTCTTTGTTGGCAACAAGCCTGTGTGAGACAACGCTAGCAGCAATGCCTGCAACTGTTGCTATACACCAGGTTAGTATAACAAATGACCAGCCAAACTTTTCAACCCAAAAACCAATCAAGGTATTTGCAAGGGAGGCCATCATGTATGCGGCAAAATCCAATGAGCCTGCAATGCCTGAGGTCCTCCCTGTTTTTGAGAACCTGAGCACATATACGGAAAACAAGAGATTACACACTCCGCTCATTGCTGCACTTGCAAGAAACATGGCAGTTATTGCTATGGACATAACATTGCCTAATAGAAGTATCAGAATAAACATGATACTGGAAAAACCGAAAAGGCATGCACTCAATGTGTGCTCATTGTCTTTGAAAAGCGGCAGCATTTTGTAGCTTATGATGGTGCCAACAAGATTTACGATTGGCAAAACAATTATTATCGCCGACGAAAAAGAAGCCTTTACCTCGAACGCTTCTTTGATGTATGTAGGAATCCAGAAGGAAGCAGCGTTCCTGATTATGCTGTTCAGCATAATGGCAATAGTTACTGGTATGATTGCATGATTGACAAGATACCTTGCGTTTATACCAAGACCCTTTTGCCCTTCCAATAACTTATCCCTTTTTGTTTTATATGATATCTGTTTCCTCTTTTCCAATAAAGTTATAATCAAATACCATAGAACAGAAGTTGCAATCATATAAATGCCGGATACAAAGAAAGCAGTTTCCCAGTTGCTTACTACTGCACATACTACGTATGCAAGCATAGAACCAGTAATACTTGCAGCTGTCAGGAAAAGCATCAGTATTCTTGCAATCCTTGTTTCCATGTTTTCTGCAACAATCTTTGACAAAGGACCCCACAAGGTTGAACAGAAAAACCCGCACAATCCCCAAAGAAAAATAGCCAAAGAGGCATATTGGACATATGGGAAGAAGAAAGTAACAAGTCCTCCCCCAATCAAACCTGCCATTATCAACCTCTTTGGATTAAGTATATCGCCAATTATTCCATTAACAAGCTGTCCAAATCCATAGGCCAGCATGAATGCTGAACCCATGGCACCCAGATCTTTCTTAGTAAAAACACCAACTTCAACAATTAAAGGCATTATCCCGCTCAAAACAGTCTTGGCTACATAACCCGCTGCATAACTGAACGAGATTGCAACAGTAATTAATGCAATTCTCTTTTTGCCCATCTATACTCTATAAACCGTCTTCCCACTTATAATTACTTCAACTACATTCAAATCCTTGTCTACTATTACATAATCTTCATCATGCTCATAAGATACAAGTGAAGCAGGTGTTTTTGCAAGCATGGTTTCAGCATTTTCAATACTGTACCCAAGTTCAATAACATTTCTAAGTTCCTGATCCATGAATACAGTACTTGAGGCAAGATTGCCTTCGGGAAGTCTTGCTTCTCCATTCCTTACATGAACCAGTCTGCCACCCAGTTCGTAGTCTCCATCTGGCATGCCTGCCGCCTCACATGAATCAGTAACAATAGCCACATTTTCAGGTCCTTTTGCTTCAATAACTACCTTTGCTGCTATTGGCGATACATGAAGAAAATCAAGTATAAGTTCGCATTTGCATTTCCTGTTCGAAAGAGCAGCTCCCACGGGTCCAGGATTTCTGTGGTGCATTGGTGGCATTGCGTTAAAAATATGGGTAATACTATCGGCTCCAAGTTCAATAGCCTTGTTTACTGTCTCTGCGTCCGCTGCTGTGTGCCCTATCGTAACGGATATGCTTTTTGACACCAGATACGGAATAAAATCCAGAACTCCATCCTGCAATGGGTCAACCGTTACCCTTCTGACGATATTCTCGTACTCGCCTACTAGTTTCTCCCAGTACTCCACACTGGCAGATGCAAATTTTGTATAATCAAGGGCTCCCTTGTACGCCTCTTTCATAAAGGGACCTTCCAGGTGAGCTCCAATAATTTTCGCTCCATTAAAACTTTTTTCTTCCATTACTTTTTTCATGGACTCAAGAGAAAATATGGTTTCTTCAACAGAACTGGCTGGTATCGTTGGCAAAAACCCAACAACACCATGTCTGGCAAGACTTTCGGCCATTTTTTGCAAACCATTTGGCCCGGATGTTACCACATCCTGTCCTACCGCACCGTGTATGTGTATGTCAACAAAACCTTTGAGTTTGTAACAATCCTTGTACTTGTTCATTTCTGCCTCCTATAGGTGTTTACCTAATTATATTATTTATAGCCCAAAAGTCAATATATGTTGACAATGAACTATTGATGAATTAGAATAACATTAATAAAGTCCTACGAAACTGGAGGAAATGGAATGCTAAAAAAATACATACAATTAATGTTGATTGTCCTGATTGTACTAACCCTTACTGCCTGCGGCATCGATGGAGGCGGAGATTTAAAACCATCCGCAACCATACAAAGCGGGCTCAATATAGGCAATAAAGACGATTATAAACATATCTTCAAGGACAACGATATTCTTGAGATTTCAATAACTATAGATCCAGCATACCTGGAGGAAATGTATGCTTATCCCGATGGTTATGAGTACTACTCTGCGACTGTTAAAGTCAATGATCAGGAAATCAAGAATACCGGAATCAGGATCATGGGTAATACGGATCTTGACGGTGGTGACGAGTCCGCATACAGATACAGCTACAGGCTGAAGTTCGACAAGTTTGTGAAAGGTCAAACCATAGATGGTCTTGATGAACTGGTTCTGTCAAATGTGTCTAGAGACCCATCCTATATGAGGGAATTTTTACTATGCGAGGCTTTTGAAAAGGTAGAGCTGGTAGCACCCCTTGCTACCTACGCCACAGTTACCATAAACGATAATCTTGTTGGCTTTTATGTTGCAATTGAGTCTGTGGACGACAGTTTCCTCAAAAGAAACTTTGGCAACAACAAAGGTAATCTGTACAAGTCAAATGAACAGGCAACATTGGTTGACCATAACTCGCTTTCACTTATGGAGCAAAAGAATGGCAGTGATGAAACCAAGGAAGATTTGCAACTTTTGATAGATACTCTCAACAGCATGCCATTGGGAGAAAAAGGCGACATCGAAAATATTATGCATGTTGACAGCGTCCTCAAATACATTGCTGTAAACACTGTAATGGGCAACTATGACAGCTATATAGGTGCATCCGCCACCAACTATTATTTGTATAACGTAAACAACAAATTATACATGGTGCCATGGGATTTCAATCTATCCTTCGGTGCTCAAAAGAAGGATAATGGAGTTTCTGTTGCAACTCCTGTTGACAGTCCTGTATATAGAGCGGATATAACTGAAAGACCACTTGTATACAAGATTCTAAGTGTTGAGGAATATTACAACAAGTATCTGGAGTATGTAGACATTTGCAAGAATTTTTTACAAGACTTTGAAAACAGGGTAAATGAAATTGACAGCATAATTTCTGATTATATAAAGAATGATCCAAGCAGTTTTTATTCCTATGAGAATTATCTTGCAAACATTGGAAAGAGCGAGGAAAACACTGCAGGAATAATAGCAATAACGGAATATGCAAGTATTAGAAGGGATTTCCTGGGTTAAAGTTTCTTATCCTTTTTACAAAATCAAAAATACCAGCTTCGAAATTAATTCCAAAGCGTACATCGGATTTTGATTCCTTTGTGCGCTTTATGCTTTCTACAGTAAAATCGACAGCCATTTTCATTGAATCGTACATAGGAATATCACTGAGCAATGCGGCAATAAGGCATGATGCAAAAACATCCCCTGTTCCATGAAACTTGCCATGAACTTTCTCAGACTTGGCGTACTGAAACACACCTTCCTCTACATTGTATGATGCAGCACCATAACAGTTATCAGTAAAATCAATACCTGTTACAATAACCTTTTTACATATGCTGCCGAGTTTGTGCAACAGACTGTTTATGTATTCATCAGTGTACGGTCCTTCAATATATTCTTCACCAAGCATGAATACGGCTTCTGTAATATTCGGAGTTATAATATCCGCCTGTCCGCATAAGTCCTTCATGCCTTTTACAAAGTCAAAATCAAAGCCGTCATATAATACTCCATGATCCGCCATTACTGGATCCACAAATTTCAAACAAACTTCATTTCCAAACATCAAAAAAATCTGCTTAACAAGGTCAATTTGCTCAAAAGAACCCAAATATCCAGTATATATTGCCTCAAAAGTTCTATCCAGTGACTTCCAATGATTTGCTATGGGCATAATCTGATCTGTAAGATCCTTGAAAGTGTACCCTTCAAGATCACCTGTCTGGGTTGACAATACCGCAGTGGGTATAATATTCGTTTCTATGCCCACGCTCGATATAATTGGGAGGGCTACTGTCAGCGAGCAGCGTCCTGCACAGGATATGTCGTGTATTGCTACAATTCTTTTCTGTCTGTTCATCTACATCAAGTCCTCGATTCATGAATATATAAAAAAAGCAACGGTTACAAAGCCCGCTGCTCATTGGTACTGGTGACCGGACTCGAACCGGTACGGTGTTGCCACCAATGGATTTTAAGTCCATAGCGTCTGCCTATTTCGCCACACCAGCGTGACAACGTTATGTATTATAACAGGTTGAAGTTGTTTTTGTCAATATACAGCGTCTTAAAAAACAGCTAAATTTCATCAGGTTTTCTTAATAAACTCCTTTTTGCATCTGCTGCATGTAATCTGTATCAAACCCTTGTTCTTTGGAACCCTAAGCATTTGTTTGCATTTTGGGCATTTGTAATACTTGTGCGTCTTGGTTCCAAAAATCAAAAGCCTTTTGTTTTTTATTTTCATCTGCATAGGCTTTGTAACACTTAAAAACTTCATATTCTCGCCTTGCCTCTTTTTTATATCCTTTGAAAAAAACCTGTAATATGCGTATACAACAATGGCAAGGGCGAAATAACCAAGTATAGGGAGAAGCAGTCTTGAAATGATTAATATAATCAATGCAATAATCAAAAGTGTGAACGAGAGCTGATCCATTCCATATCTGCCGTGCATAAACCTTTTAAAAAAATTCATCCTATCATCCTTCTATTATGCTCTGTTTATACTATTATACCACAAATTACATAAATAAAACCGAACTCTTTCCTACTGAAAAAGTTCGGTTTTATGGTGCTGGTGACCGGAGTCGAACCGGTACGGTGTCGCCACCACTGGATTTTGAGTCCAGCACGTCTGCCAGTTCCATCACACCAGCAATTTTTTCAACGAAGTATATTATAACATATCAAATAAAAAAAGCAATAGGATTTTAAAATAAATTTTGTGTAAATTTTAATCCCTTTTTTTGGAATAACAGATTTACTTTATTACTTAAACGTGATAAACTAGTAATGATAAATATCTATACACTATTTTCACGGAGGTTATACAATGAATATATCTATAACTAAAACCACACAGCCAAAAGAAAAACCAGATGTAAACAAGCTGGGTTTCGGCAGATATTTTACAGACCACATGTTTATAATGGACTATGAAAAAGGAAAAGGCTGGCATAACCCCAGAATAGTTCCATACGGACCTCTTTCACTCGATCCTTCCACAATGATTTTTCACTATGGGCAAGGTATATTCGAAGGTTTGAAAGCGTATAAAACAGATGATAACAGAGTCCTTCTTTTCCGTCCCGAGAAAAACCTTGAAAGAGCCAACATATCAAATGACAGATTGTGCATTCCACCAATTGACGAAGAGTTTGCACTCAAGGCTATCAAGGAACTCATAAAACTAGAAAAAGACTGGATTCCTGATGCAAAAGACACCTCACTCTACATCAGACCTTTTATCATCTCAACAGATCCATATATAGGTGTCAAACCCTCCTCTACTTACATGTTCATAGTCATTTTATCCCCAGTAGGTCCATATTATCCAGAAGGCTTGGATCCCGTCAAGATATACGTAGAAGACGAATACGTTCGCGCAGTCAGAGGCGGTATCGGTTTTGCCAAAACCCTTGGCAACTATGCTGCAAGCATAAAAGCCCAGGAAAAGGCTGCAAATCTTGGTTATACTCAGGTTTTATGGCTTGATGGTATTGAGATGAAATACGTAGAAGAAGTCGGTACAATGAATGTATTTTTCAAAATCGACGGTGAGGTTGTAACTCCTGCATTGAACGGAAGCATACTTGCAGGTGTTACAAGAGATTCCGTTATACAGCTTCTCAAATCCTGGAATGTAACTGTAGTCGAAAGACAGATCGCAATACATGAAGTTATTGATGCTCACAAAAATGGCAAGCTTGAGGAAATATTCGGCACAGGTACTGCAGCAGTTATCTCCCCCGTTGGCGAACTCAACTACCATGGCGAAAAACTAATTATCAATGGCGGTAATATTGGAGAGATGTCACAAAAGCTTTATGACAGCATTACCGGCATCCAGACTGGAAGACTTCCAGACAACATGGGTTGGACACAGGAAGTATAAATTAGTGTGAATACAACGGGCATTTGTTTACTTATGCCCGTTTTTTCATGATTTAAGCAAGTTTAACAGATTTTACATGCTTTTTACTTGATGAACACAAAATAACAGGTTATAATATATGGGAATATGGTGAAATTTAACACTATTGCAATATGAATTCCCTATCAAAATACATAGGCGGGTATTATGAAGAGTTTAAAGACAAGTTGTAAAATAATATTAATTGTTATCATTTTATCAATATTGAATACTTGTTTTCCCTATGTAACTGCACAAAGCCCTGTGCAAGGCACACAGAATTATATTGTCATGGAACTAGAACATGAGCAAATATTGTACAAACTCAATTCAGAAAAGGAAACCAACTCTTCCATTCTAAACAGGCTCATGACCTGTCTTATAACAATGGATTATCAATCCGTTACAACGCATATTACACCAAAGAAGGATTCAATATCGAGAAATGAACGATTTCGTCTTTCAGCGAAAGAACAATATTCCATAGACTCCCTTATCAAAGCAACAATGCTTGGGGGAGCGGACAATACAGCAATAGCTCTTGCTGAGCATATAGCGGCAAGCGAGCAGGAATTTGTAGGGCTGATGAATGAAAAAGCAAAACAGCTTGGATTAAAGAATACATTCTTTGCAAATGTGGACGGCTCTCCCAATGAACTTCAGCATACAACCGTGTTGGATATGGCGATATTTATAAAACACTCCCTAAAAAATCCCCACTTTAAGAGCATATTTATGCAGGAATTGGCACTATGGGATGATCTTGTAATCTCAAATGGAAACAAACTGGTTATTGAAAACAACACAAGTTATAAGGTTGGCGGAGTACTAGGATATTTCAACAATATTACGACTGCTCAAAACATATCCATATTTTATGTGGAAACCGGGCCTACAGAATTTAAGGATACCATGAAACTATTAATTATAGTAGCAGGTTCGACAGATGAGCAGTATGTACAAACTTCCGAATTATTATTGGAAAATGTATTGAACAACTATAAAAGAGACCAGTTGGTCAAAGAAGGCGAAATAATTTATGATATGGTCGTAGATGATGAGAAGCTTAATGTTGTCGCAGCATCCGATGTTTACTGTATCATGCCGAAGGATATTGGTAATGTACTTCAAAACAAAAGCTTTACATTCATCGAAGGTTATGGTCCTGATGAAATCAGGCCACCAATTGCGGCAGGTACAATTTTAGGCACTGCCAACTATCATTTGAAAGATGGCTCGATTATACGTTTCTCAATGAAAGCTGACAGAGATATAGAGCTAAGAAAGACTACAGTCAAATCGTTATTGGATAAAATTCGGGAATACGATGAATTATATACTCTTCTAATCGCACTTTTAATCCTTGAAGCAATTATCTTACTACTTAAATTGGTTGCTAAAATTTCGAGCAAATAAAAAAGAAAGCAGATTTTTCACTGCTTTCTTTCTTTTTTACTTAGTTGCAAGAACTTTTTTGAGTTTTGCAAATCTAGGCAAACCGTTCTCTATTGGTGGAGATGATTCACCCTGAATCAAAGGCAATGCGTAATCTACAAACTCTTTAGTTACGAAGTTGCCTTCTTCATTTATCCACTCTCTTGGAAGCTTTCTCTCAGTATTGGCTATATCGGAAAGCTTTATGAGTTTGGGCACACATTTGTACTCTTCTCCAGCTTCCCTTTCAAAGCCTATGCAGTAGTCGGTCAAACCTTCCACAGCCTTGAGAACTGCCGTTTGCCCTGCCATAAAGGCTTCTTCAACGTCTGCTTTTGAAGCCCAGTGAGCAGCACATCTCTGGAGCAGGCTGAATTCAATTGCTCTAACCTTTGTTCCCAGAGCGTTCTTTGCCATGTCAGCAAGCTTGTAAGCTACTCCACCCAATTGCGCATGTCCAAAGCTGTCTCTAACACCGCTGTCTGCCACATAGGTTCCATCTGCATATCTTAATCCTTCTGATACTGCAACTATGACCTTGTTATTATTCTCATATACTCTCTTAACATCAGAAAGGAATTTTTCATCATCAAATGGAAGTTCAGGCACATAGATCAAATCAGGTCCTTGTCCCTTGTATGCTGCAAGTGCAGTAGCTGCTGTCAACCAACCTGCATTTCTTCCCATGACTTCAAGAATTGCAACCATGCCTGTATCATAGACTCTAGCATCATGGAATACTTCCATGGTAGAAGTAGCAACATACTTGGCTGCACTTCCATAGCCGGGGCTGTGGTCTGTACCAAACAGGTCGTTATCTATGGTCTTGGGAACTCCCATGCATCTGCACTCGTATCCTGCCTGCTTCATGAACTTGCTAACCTTGTTGCAGGTATCCATGGAGTCATTTCCACCGTTATAGAAGAAGTACCTAATGTTATATTTCTTAAATACTTCAAGAAGTCGCTTGAAATCCGTATCATCAACATCTGGATCAGCCAGTTTGTATCTTACTGAGCCAAGAGCGGAAGATGGAGTTGTCTTCAAGAGTTCCAACTCATACTTGTCTTCCATTCCCATATCATAAAATTGTTCCTCCAAAATGCCTTTTATACCGTGGGCGGCTCCATAAACCTTAGTAATGCAATCTTGCTGAAGTGCAGTCAAAAATACACCTGCAGCACTTGCATTAATAACTGATGTTGGTCCGCCTGATTGACCGAATATTGCAGCGCCTTTCAATACACTCATTTAACTTCTCTCCTTCATAAACTATACTTAAGCTTTTCCGTCGCAACCCAATACGTTTACTATCTTATGCTTTACAAGTTCCTTTATTGCAGCTCTTGCTGGTTTCAAATACTGTCTTGGGTCGAAGTGTGATGGATTCTCAGTCATATACTTTCTAATGGATGCTGTCATGGCAAGTCTCAAGTCAGAGTCAATGTTAATCTTGCAAACTGCCATGGAAGCCGCCTTGCGAAGCATATCTTCTGGAATACCGATAGCATCAGGCATGTTTCCACCATACTTGTTAATCATTTCTACAAACTCAGGTACAACAGAAGATGCGCCATGCAGAACGATTGGGAAACCGGGCAGTCTGTTTTGAATTTCTTCAAGAATGTCAAATCTTAGCTGTGGCTTCTGACCAGGTTTGAATTTGTATGCGCCATGGCTTGTTCCAATTGCAATTGCGAGGGAGTCAACACCTGTTTTCTCAACAAACTCCTGAACTTCATCAGGATTTGTGTACATTGCATCCTCTTCACTTACATTAACAGCGTCTTCTATACCAGCCAGTCTTCCCAGTTCGCCTTCTACAACAACTCCCCTTTCATGGGCATACTCTACAACTTTCTTTGTAAGAGCTATGTTTTCCTCAAAGGGCAGATGTGAACCGTCTATCATAACAGATGTAAAGCCGCCATCTATACAGGATTTGCACAATTCAAAGCTGTCACCATGGTCAAGGTGCAAAGCGATTGGCAAGCCAGTCTCTATTACAGCTGCTTCTACCAATTTCATAAGATATGTGTGGTTTGCATACTTTCTTGCACCAGCAGATACCTGAAGGATTAAGGGAGCATTAACTTCCTTTGCAGCCTCGGTAATTCCTTGTATAATCTCCATGTTGTTTACGTTGAAAGCACCTATTGCGTATCCGCCTTTATAGGCATTTTCAAACATTTCTTTCGTTGTTACTAATGGCATTTATCCTCTCTCCTTTTTAATTAATAAAATTCCCTACATTTAGGTATTTTATCACTTTGTAGAATAATTATCAAGTTTAGTTGATAATTATGAAAATATTAGCTGCATATCTATCTGATGTATGCAGCAAAATAGAGTATATCAATAAAATTGGGTGACGCTATGATTTGTATTCTTATTGCCATTTTGTCAGGCGCATTAATGAGTATACAAGGAGTTTTCAATACTGAACTTACAAATGAAACCAGCATATGGGTTTCAGTAAGCTTTGTACAGCTTTCAGCGCTTATAACCAGCCTATGTGTCTGGTTCATCTCAGATAGAAATAACAGCTTTAAAAAGCTTTTCCATGTGCAGCCAAGATACATTCTTCTTGGCGGAATTATAGGTGCATTCATAACTTATACTGTCATAAAGGCAGTAGACAAGCTTGGACCTGCAAAGGCTGTTATGATAATTGTGATATCACAACTTTTAACAGCGTATTTAATAGAATTGTTTGGAATGTTCGGAACAGAAAAAGTATCCTTCTCTATCAGGAAAATAATTGGGCTGATACTCGCAATAATCGGTATCGTAATATTTAAATGGAATTGTTAAAAGCAATAATACCCCATCATTCCATCATCTAGAAGGCAAACGCCATTGATTTAAATAAAGGTTTTGGCAAGTACTATAAGGAGCAAAACCTTTCTAACACTTCTTTGACCACCTGCAATTCAGAATATACTTACAGCTAATAACAAAAAAAAGCGTCGCATCAGTCTGAAAACCGACTAATGCGACAGCCCCTTTACATAAACTGCATGCTTCTTTTCTTTCTTCTTCTAAGCAAGACAAAAACTATAACACTAACAACAACCAGTAATACCACTGCACCACCAATAATTAAAATGGTGTTTATTAGGTTGTCAAAGATGGAGGTTGAAGCAATATATCTAAACTTGAAGCGATCATTTGGAGCAGCATCTCCAAGATCCATAAATTGCATTACATCTCCAGATGTTGTGGAGTTGTCAGCCCATTTGAAATCAAAGGAAACGGCCTTGTCGCTTATACCCAATGCTTTCTTTGGAACACTTACCATCATATATTGGCCATTTACAGTATATCTTGCTTCCCCAACCTTTTCAAAATCCCAGCTATTGTTTTTGAATCTTTCAATTGTGCATTTGCCGTTATTTCCGGTCCTGTTGATTATGTAATCATAACCTTCCCAGCCAGTTTTATGGCTTTGATCAAGGTCAATAAACAGGTTCATCCAGTTAGGACCGTCAGCATGAACAATGTCGTTCACTGTCTTTACCATGAAGTATATGTTTTCATTGTCCTGGGATACTTTAGCGTAATCAAAGTCGTTTCTTCCAGTATTGTTAATATACCTGAAATCAAGATCGTACGAAGGCTCGTTTCTGAACTTCGTATCCCCTATTGTATCCCTGAACTCAGGACCAATATCATCCCACTGGGACATGCCCCCATTAATATTTATTGTTTTCTGATTTTTAGCTTTTTCTATTTCGTTCAGTCCCTTGAACTTCCTTATATATCCTACCATTTGATAGTAGAAGTTGTCTCCAAAGCCAACACCATCACGTATCTTCATAGGTTCTCCGTCCCTTGAGAACTCTGGATTGAACTGATCCACATATGTATAGCCATTAACAGGAGTGTTTGCAAAATAGTTTAATTCATCTCCTGTTGGCTTGCCCGCAATCCATTCATTCCACCCGGTTATCATGATTACCTGGGGATCCATTTCCAATGCATACTCAAACTGTTGCTTAAAGGACAAACCATACCGTGCGGTATCTGATGAAAACTCAAAGTCCTCCTTGCCGTTGTTTGGCTGTTTGCCGCTTACAAAGCTTCTTCCCTTGCTGGCTGAAGGATGATGACCCATTGTAACTGCCATCTGCTCAAATACTCCTTCAAAGCTTCTTCCTTTCGCCTGCGGATACTCCATAATCCAGTTCCAGTACCCATCCTCATCCTTCCAAGCCCAACTGCTTCTCAACGTAAACTTCTCATTAATTAGTGCCTGCATGTCTCCAGTCAAACCTTCTGGATTTCCAAAAATGAGAGGTTTGCCTTCCCATTTAAAGAATAGCTCTTCATACTTTTCCCAGTTTTCATCACTGTAGACAGTTCTGCGGAGTTGCCTCATATGAGCACCAAGCCTTCCTTCCGTATCACCTGTCAAAAACATGATTTGTGGAGTCTTGAAGCCTTCCTTCCTCATCTGGAGCCATGTAT
>DUPL01000091.1 GCA_012838385.1 Clostridiaceae bacterium | reverse complement strand
ATATCATACTCCTTGGAGTATGCTTCCTTGCCGTTCAAATACAATTTCTGATACCTGCCATCAAAGGTTGCTGCAATATGAAGCCATTGGCCAACCTCAAGCAGCGGCTCTTCCACCTCTATCGCTTCACCTAAGTCAAAGGAGTATACCTTGAGCTGCCATTTGTCTTCGATAGCCATGAAGAATATCTCAAAATGCCCAGGCACTTTAGTATCCTTTGCCATGACTATTTGATATGGGGGTGAACCGGGCACATCCTCATCAAGATAAACCCAGGCTGCCATTGTGAAATGCTCAAAGTCACAGTTAATGATATCGGTACTTATGCCTTCTGCTCCTTCTATCACATCCAATGCTTTTCCAACAACACCATCCGAATACTCAAGGTCTTCATAATACAAAACATCAAGTTTTTCTGTTGAGTATTCCCTGCCGTGTCCGTTGAAATTCCAATAATATATCTTGTTCTCTGTTTCTTCAGATGAAACCGAAATCATTGAGATAAGCAATATAAAAGAAAGTGCAAGTAAAAACCTTTTCATGCTACCACCTTTTTCTTCTTGAGCAAAACCGTAGAACATGCAGAAGTTACAATCACCATAATTGCTGGTAGAAAGGAAACGCCAGTCTCAGGCTGAGGTTCAGGCTCTGTTTCAACACCAGCCAGTTCCTTTATCTCATTATCAGACAGTGCCTTGTTGTAAACTCTAAGGTCACTTATGAAACCTTCAAATCCAAACATCTGCTCAACCAGCAATCCAAGCATCACAGCTTCGCCAACACCATCTGCAACCGAACCTTGTATCTCAATGGTTTTCAGGTTTTCTCCGTCTACGTGGAAATCAGCTTTTTGTCCGTCAAAAGTTATGGCAATGTGATGAAGTTCATTGTCACTAATATGTATGCCTGATTTCAAGTCGCCAAGGCTGGGTGCATAAAAGCATAAATAGCCACTTTCAAGATACACTTCGAAATGGCATTGTTCATCTTTCCTGCCTTTGGCAAAAAGAATTTCAAAGCCTTCAAATGGAGCACTCTTTACATACATGGCTATTGTAAAGTTGGAGCCAATGTTTACACCCCAATTATGTCTGTAAATGACAGTACCTCTTGTTATTGAAAGTCCTTTTTGTCCATCAACGGTTACGAATTCAACACCCGTATCAGGAACAACAAAATCTCCCGCTTCCGCTACACTGTTTATCCCATCAGCTTCAAGCTTCCAATGAGAAATGAGGTTTGAATCAGCTGCATTGACGATCAGAATACATGATATGATAAGAATTACTGCCAGAACGACTCCCATCAATGCTTTCAAAGATCTTTTCTTCATAAACACTCCTCCTTGAACTTTCATTTACTTTTTATTATTTTCGTTTCATTTCTTTTTCTTTCGCTTAAGCATATTATAGTAATATGTTAAATACATGTCAATACCCTAACTAAAAAATTTCATAATCAACATAAAAAAATCCCCATGCTTTACAGCATGAGGATTACAGATTGTCGAAAAACAGGCATTTTCACGTGGGTGAGAATGCCTGTTTTCTTTGAAATATCAAAAATATAGCCCAAAATCGATAAAATAAAGGGCAAACATGACCCCTTAGTGCCAGTTTTTTTAGGTTCATGGCAGCAAATTTAAGCCT
>DUPL01000090.1 GCA_012838385.1 Clostridiaceae bacterium | reverse complement strand
GCTTGATGTAGGGAAGAAGAATGATCCAAAGTACGCCTACGATTATGGTACAAGAACCGCCACTGCATTAAAGGACATGGGATTCAATCTGAATTTTGCACCGGTTTGCGATATCTTTTCAAATCCGGACAATACCGTAATAGCAGACAGAGCCTATGGAAAGGATCCGGAAACGGTAAGCAAAATGGCAGTGGAAGTATTAAAAGGGTTGAGAGACAATAAAATTATTCCTACAGCAAAACATTTTCCTGGCCATGGAGATACCAGTGTGGATTCGCATTATGGGCTTCCTGTGGTGAAGAAGAGTTTAAATGATCTTTATGGGTTTGAGCTTGTTCCATTTATGGAAGCTATTAAAAATAATGTGGAGATGATAATGACAGGGCATATTGTTGTCAAGGAAGTAGATTCCCTTCCAAGTACACTGTCAAAAAAACTTGTCACAGACCTTCTAAGAAACGAAATGAATTACAAAGGTGTTGTGATTACCGATGATTTGGGCATGAATGCCATCAGTGATGAGTATTCAATAGGACAGGCAAGCGTCATGGCCTTTAATGCAGGATGCGATATTATTCTTTGTGCTCAGAATATTGAAAAGGGAAAAGCTGCCTACAATTCACTACTCGATGCGTTTAATAGAGGTGAAGTAAGTGAGGAAAGAGTAAATGAAAGCGTATACCGGATTCTGAAACTGAAAGAGAGATATGGAATAATTGGGTGAGGAAAAAGGACATATTTGTGTTTTGATATGTCCTTTCCTCTTTGCTTATATGTTTACAGCTTTACGCTTCAAGACCATGAGTGACAAGATTGCTCCAATCATAAAAGGTATGTACGCAATGGCGTCCGATGTTTCCGGGTTTGTGCTTTCCTCAACTATCTTTAGAGTGACGGTAGCACCAACATTGTAACCAATGTCAACAAAGTATGAGCATCTGTATTCGCCTGGAGCAAGTCCTTCAGTGCTCAGGGTTACAGTTCCTTCTGTAACAGGTTCTGAACCAGCTTGTTCAGAATTACTGTTTGCGTAAGCCCATACTTTTTCCGTTCCCGGATATGACTGGTAAGGCTCTTCTCCTTGTGGGTATATGGCAAACCATGCCTCGGCATCGCCATCAGCATCTGAGTAGGTAATTGTTACAGTTTCCCCAACAACATATTCCTGTTTGTCCAATGTAATCTGAATATTGCTTGCGTATACCGCAACCATACTTAGTGTTAGTATTGTTAATACGATGAAGAAAAATGCTTTTTTCATGATTTTCCCTCCTGTTTCTAATTTATCGTCATTATATCACAAATCTCTTCATCGTTCAACTGTTTTTAACAAATGATTTCTCCTTTGAATATATTGTAGTAGCATATTTTTCTATGCGAATAATTGAAAAAGGAGGATTCTATGCTTTCGTTGAGTGAATATATTACGATTTCGCTTGACACTAATTTGTTCTTTTTACGTATCATGAAAGAACATGCATTCTTCCTGGAGATTGCTTTTATGCAAAAGGAAGATAGGTGTATAGATAAAGCAAAATATTTCAGAGAATCTTATGAAAGTCTTTTGTCGGAAGCTGCCGATATGGCACCGGGCAGGGTTAGCAGAAAAGCTGTCAAGTCGGAACAGTTTGTTACATGTCATACCATGGAAGCTGAAGAGGTTTCAAGTTGTTTCACATGCATCCCCTTCAACATGAGTATCACAAGAAAGGAATTGTCCTTAAGCCCTAATGACAGGAGGAGACCCTTGTCAGAGCAGGCAGTGACCAGTTTGAACAAGAGGGCGTATAAACTTACTCTTGAGTTCATTGAGTTCAAGGAGATGCTTCTAAACAGAGTGCTTGACTGCAGCATGTTCATGGCTACATATCCGCTGTTAATCGACCACATAACCAAAGAGGCAAGGCTTTTTGCAAAGAGACTTGATACGCTTCTTAGAGGCATGCATTTTCGCGATTTGTTGGGACAAGAAATCTTTTGGAATGAAAGAATGGAAGAGCATATGGAGTTTGTTGCTGGTCTTCTTGATCCTACCGAAGAACCCCTTATATGCGACGCAAGAAATCTGGCTAAATTGTTTGACAATCTGAATAAAAAAGTATGCAAGGAATCAAGGCCTAATATCAATTCGTTTACTAAAGAGAGCCTTGATGCAACGAAGAAGGTTAAGCAGTTCAAGAATACTGCTACGAACCTTGTCCTGGACTGCAAGCTGAGGTCGATGATAATGCCGCTTTTGGCAGATCATATTTTGAGAGAGGCAAATCATTACCTGTTCATATTGGGTGCATTCAACAGTTAAAGGTTACAAGGAGCGGCTTTGTCGCTCCCTTATTATATGTTTTGTATTTTTATGGACCGTAGGATATAATAGGGGTAGTAAGGTAAAGAGGTGAGTTTATGGCTATAAACTACGGTTTTATTGTACCCCATCCACCAATTGCAATACATGAGGTAGGGAAGGGAAGAGAAAGGGAAATTCAGAATACGATTGATGCATTCATGAGTGTGGCAAGGATGATAAAAGAAATCCAGCCTGAAACCATAATCATTTCAACACCTCATTCAACGGTTTACTCCGACTATATTCACATTTCTCCGGGAAAGAGTGCGGCGGGGAGTTTTTCAAATTTTGGTGTAAGAGATGTTTTCTTCAAAGTTGAGTATGATGAGGAGCTTGTAAAGGCAATTTCAGATTTTGCCTTTGAAGAGGACATCCCTGCAGGTACGTTGGGTGAAAGGAACAAAGAGCTTGACCACGGTGCAATGGTTCCTTTGTATTTCATAAACAAACACTATACCAATTACAAGCTTGTCAGGATCTCCATATCCGGTTTGTCTTCAATAACCCATTACAACCTTGGGAAAAGCATAAATAGAGCAGTTTCAAAGCTGGGAAGAAATTGCGTTTTTGTTGCCAGTGGTGATTTGTCACATAAACTTGTGGCATCCGGTCCATATGGCTATGACGAGGAAGGTCCCAAATTTGACAAGGACATCACTGATGCGATGAGGAAAGCTGATTTTCTTAAGCTCCTTACCATAAACGAAGAAAGATGTGAAAGAGCTGCCCAGTGCGGTCTGCAGTCCTTTAACATCCTGGCAGGTTGCTTCGATAAAAGGAACGTAAAGCCTGCTTTTATGTCGTACGAAGGACCTTTTGGTGTTGGTTATGCAGTCTGTGCTTACGAGGCTGCAGGCAGTGATGATGTGCGTGATTTTGCCAAAAGAGCACTGGATGAGATGGAAGAGAAAATGAAAAAAGCAAGGGGCAAAGAGGACGCGTATATATCTTTAGCTAGAAAATCAATAGAGCTTTACACAAGAACCAAAAAGGTTTTGGAAATGCCTGATGATTTGAGTAAAGAACTTCTTGAAAGAAGAGCAGGGACTTTTGTCACCCTTAAAATCAATGGGAAGCTGAGAGGATGTATTGGTACTATTGAACCTGTGTGTAGAAATATCGCTGAGGAGATTATTAGGAATGCGATAAGTGCATGTTCTAAAGATCCAAGGTTTGACCCTGTTACTGAAGAGGAGCTCCCATATATAACTTACAGTGTTGATGTTCTTGGAAAAGTGGAGAAGGTTCAATCCAAACTTGAACTGGACCCTAATAAGTATGGCGTTATAGTTACAAAGGGATACAGAAGGGGACTGTTGCTTCCAAATCTCGACGGAGTTGACACTGTGGAGGAGCAGCTTGAAATTGCGCTTGGAAAAGCAGGTATTGGTTCCCATGAGGACTACACAATAGAAAGGTTTGAGGTTGTAAGGCATGAGGTTGGCGACTTGTAACATATGTCCAAGACAGTGCACCATAAAGGAAGGCGGGATTGGGTTTTGTAATGCAAGAGGCAATGTGGATGGTGTGGTAACCAGCATCAACTATGGCTGTGTCACATCACTTGCTTTAGACCCTATAGAGAAAAAACCTTTGTACCAGTTTCATCCCGGAGCAAAGATATTGTCAGTAGGCAGTTTTGGCTGTAATCTAAGGTGTAGTCACTGTCAGAATCACTCCATATCCATGAGTGATAAGGAGCTTGCCAGGTTTGAATACATTGAGCCTGAAAGTCTCTTATCCTATGCGGTTGATACAGTTGCCATGGGCAATATCGGTATTGCATTTACCTACAACGAACCTTTGGTGGGATATGAGTATGTAAGGGACTGTGCAAGACTTGTAAAAGATAAAGGTCTTTACAACTGTGTTGTAACGAATGGATATATCAATGAAGAGCCTTTGCTGGACATTATTGAATACATCGATGCTTTCAACATTGACCTGAAGGCTTTTTCTAATGAATTCTATAGGAAAGTCAAAGGAGATTTGGAAACTGTCAAGAACACCATAAAGATTGCAGCCCAATATTCTCATGTGGAAGTTACGACTTTGATAATACCGGGGGAGAATGACAGTGAGGAGGAAATGGAAGAGCTTGCTTCCTGGTTGAGTGAAATTGATAAAAATATTCCTCTTCACGTATCAAGATTCTTTCCCAGGTATCAGCTTCTTGACAAGAATCCTACTCCTGTTGAAGACGTGTACAAGCTTGCAAAACTGGCAAGGAAGCATTTGAATTACGTTTATGAGGGGAATTGTTGAGTTTGGGAGTGTGGAGATTGAGATATCTGAGCCTAATGTTGATACCATTGTGTTTTGTTTTGGTTTTTTGTGATATGGGTGACAAGGATGTATTGGGGAGGAGTATGGTCAAAGTTATGCAGTTTAGAAATTACGTGACTTATAAAGATGGTGTATACACAATTAAAGATAATTTTGAGATTCTGCTTGACAAGGAAATGGAGTTTAACAAGTTCAGTATATATTACGATTCCACAGGGTACATAAAAGGAAAAGTAACGTATATGTTGAATAAGGAATACGAAGAAGTTTTTTTTCTTGAACCTGGCAAGGATATGGCTTTCTCATCCTTGATTGACGGATTCTTTGCGGGGAAAACGGCTAAGAGTATAAAAAAGATAACTTTGACAGTCTTAAAGGACGTATCTTGCGAGTTTAAGTTGAAGAATGTCGAAATATTAAAGGTAAAGGTACCTAAAACCACCGTATTTATTGAGAACAGTCGCTACAAGGTTGGTGTTGATTTGCTTTGGGGTGGAAGTCTTAATTATATTGAAGACAAAAAGAACAAGGATGAGTCAATAACGAATCTTCTAAACAGGCATGACACAGGCAGGCTGGTTCAGCAGGCATATTACGGAACAGGAGAAAAACCATATGAACCAGGAACGTACAATGGAGCGCGCTGGCCATACAATCCGGTTCAGGGAGGAGACATGTATGGCAATGAGAGCAAGATAGTTGATTTCAAGATTGAAGAAGACAGAATATACATAAAATGCAGACCCAGGGACTGGGCAAAGCAGGCAGAGTATACAATATGTTATATGGAAAATGAGTATTCCATAGAAAAAGAATGTATAAAGGTATCCAACAGGTTTGTTGACTTCTCAGGATACAAGGCAAAGCCAAGACATCAGGAAATGCCTGCGTTCTATGTAATCAGTTATCTTGACACCTTTGTCTTTTACAATGGAAACAATCCTTGGACAAACGATGCGCTGGCATACAAAGAAAATCTACCTTTCTGGGCTAACAACAAGGATGCATATTTCAGAGTCAAGGAAGGTAATACAGAAGTATGGTGTGCATGGGTTGATAAAGATCACTACGGTATAGGTCTTTATGCTGCCGATACGGAAATATTGCTTGCAGGCATTTATATGGCGGACAGGAGCAAGAGCTCTTACGCTCCATCAACCAGCTATGTTGCTCCCTTGAGAACCTTTGAGCTTAAATCTTTTGAACCTTTTGAATACAGCTATATCATAGCAGCAGGAAAAGTTGATGAGATGAGGGCAATATTCAATAAACATTATGTGACATAAAAGATTAGCAAATCCAGGAAAGGTGGTAATTGTCGTGGTACTTGATGTAGTAATGAAATATGATGGTGCAGCACCGGTTGGATTCAATGTGAATTTTATGGGTAAAACCAAGGTTGTTACAGAGAATAATCCAAAGGCGTCTTTCAAGTTTGAAAAAAAGGGCACCTTTGAACTGGAGATTGTTCAGATTCCCAAGGAGGAAGAATTGACAAAGTTTAAGAAGATATTGAATATACTGCTTCTTCCTGTTATTGGGTTAATAAAAATTTTTTCTTCCTTTGGAGATGCGAAACTGCTGAAGAAACTAAATCCGTACCTTGTTTCTCAGAAAATAGCTGTGGATTTAGATGGGGATACGGAGATTGGCTTTGTGTACCAGAAGGCTGAGTATGACAAAAAGCAGAAAGCATGGGTAAAACCAAGCCTTCAGTTTCCAAGTCTTATGAACATCGAAAGGTACGAGGTTGCACAGAATGTGCATGATTTTATGAGGTGCTATACAGATTTTAGATGTTCAAGTATAGCCGTATGCTTTGATGTTGTATTGCTTTTTATGATTATTGCTTTTATTGCATTAAGTAAAAGCAGTATGATGGTATTTACTTCATTTTTGGTTCTTTCCTTGATCTCGATTCTAATATGTGTTTTGGCAATGGTTTTTGTTAAGAAAAGAATGGATGGAATGAAAGAAGAGTTTTTGAAAAAGGGCTGATCTTTTCTTATATACGGATGCTTGAGCCATTTGTTATTTATTCTCAGAAAGTTTACAGAACTGTATACTTTTTCTTTTCTTGTATTTGTTGCATATTGTAACTGACATATGTATAATAATATGATAATTCACCTAAGTAAAGTAAAACTTGGGTTAGTTATATTTTTTATTGGAGGATTTCTATGTATTACGTTGGAATTGTAGGATTTACAGGAATGGTCGGTCAGGAATTGACGAGGATAATTGAACAGGAGAACAACAAGGAGTTAAAAATCGCATTCAGAATGAATTCCAGCGAAAGAATTGGAAATGCAAAAGACTGCGACGTCGTATTCCTGGCAACCAGGGACAAGGAAAGCATGATGAATGCTGAGGAAATGAGAAGTTTGGGACTCAGGGTTATTGATATGAGTGGTGCTTTCAGACTTAGTGTAGAGGAGTTTGAAAAGTGGTATGGCATGGAGCATGCGAAACCTGAGTTGTTGGAAGAGGCTGTTTATGGAATGCCTGCTCTATTCAAAGAGAGAATAAAGGATGCTAATCTGGTTGCAAACCCGGGTTGTTATCCAACCAGCGTAATTCTTCCATTACACCCAATACAGGACCTAATAGTTGGAGAGGCAACTGTTGTTTCAACATCAGGAAACTCAGGTGCAAGACGAACTGTTGAGGACGAATCTAATGATATTACTTACTCCTTTGGACGAAGACACAAGCATGTCCCTGAGATGCGACGATATTCTGGAGTTTCTGTAAATTTCACACCAATTGTACTTAGAAGCGTTTTTAGAGGTATTAACACCAATATTAGAGTGAGATTGAATGATGACCTTGCTTCATTGTCAGAAGAAGAAGCAGTAAAGGTTCTTGAAGATAGAATAAGGAGTGCGTATGAAGAAGAGGATTTGGTGTTTGTAGTTAGAGATACGGCTGAAAAGTCGTATGGCACAAAGGATATCAATAACACCAACAGACTTGTTGTAAAGGTTAGAGTGGATGACGGTCATGCATATATCAACTCTCTGGTTGATAACTTGGGTAAAGGTGCCGCATCCCAGGCGGTAGAAAACATGAATTTAATGCTTGGTTTGCCAAGATTTAATGGTATTGAGCCGGCGTATAAGTGTCTGTGATAAGGAGTGTTTAAATTGAGTGAACCAAATACAGTAAAATATGATGAGTTTATAAAAAAAGCGGAAGTACTTGTTGAAGCACTGCCATACATACAGAAGTTTTATGGCAAGTCCGTGGTTGTAAAATACGGTGGCAATGCCATGGTCAACGAGGAACTTAAGAATCTTGTAATGCAGGATATAGTTCTTCTAAAGTATATTGGCATGAAACCAATTATTGTTCATGGTGGAGGTCCTGACATAAGCAGCACCTTGAAGAAGTTTGATGTAAAGAGCGAGTTTGTAAACGGTTTGCGTGTCACTGACAGCTTTACAATGGATGTGGCACAAATGGTGCTGGTGGGCAAGACCAACAAGGAGATTGTCAAAAACATTAATGAAAAGGGCGGAAAGGCTGCAGGTTTGAGTGGCCTTGACGGTCGTTTGATAGAATGCAGAAAACACTTTGAGACTGTAAACGGCGTACAAACAGACATTGGTTACGTTGGCGAGATAACCAAGGTAAACACTGAAATGATTGAACTTCTTGCGTCTGATGAATACATTCCTGTCATTGCTCCTATTGGGATAGGACCTGACGGTCACAGCTACAATATCAATGCGGATACTGTAGCCAGTGAGGTGGCAATTGCCATGAAGGCTGAGAAACTCATTCTTCTTACCGATACGGAAGGTGTAATAAACAGCAGGACAAATGAGCTTCTGGAGTTTTTGACTGTTGAAGAAGTGTATCAACTTATAGATGAAGGAATTATAACCAGCGGAATGATTCCAAAGGTACTGGGTTGTGTTGAAGCCATCAGAAACGGAGTTTTGGCAACACATATCATTGATGGAAGAATACCTCACTGCCTCTTGCTTGAGATATTCACCCACAAGGGTATCGGAACAATGATTATTAATGAATAGAAGGTGGTTTCATGACTCTTGAGAATATTATTGAACTTGACAAAAAATATTATATGAACACATTTGGTGGCAGGACGAAAGTGTGCTTTGAGAGGGGAGAAGGAATATACCTCTATGATGTTTCTGGTAAAAAATATGTGGACTTTTTTTCCGGCATTGCAGTAAACTCTCTTGGACACTGTCATCCCAAGGTAGTAAATGCAGTATGTGAACAGGTGAAAAAACTCATGCACTGTTCAAACCTCTATTACATTAAAAATCAGGCTCTTTTGGCTCAAATGATATGCAAAAACTCAGTGTGTGACAGAGTGTTTTTTACCAACTCGGGAGCAGAAGCCAATGAAGGTGCAATAAAGCTGGCAAGAGCATACTTTAAGAAAAAAGGAATGCCGCAAAAGTATGAGTTTGTCTGCCTTGACAAGTCATTTCACGGCCGTACATTGACCACTGCAACAGCAACCGGTCAGGACAAATACAAAGAACCTTACACACCCCTTACTCCAGGTTTCAAACATGTACCAATTAATGATATGGAAGCATTGGAGAATGCTGTGAATGAAAATACCTGCGCAATTTTGCTGGAAGTTGTTCAGGGAGAAAGTGGTGTTCATCCCATTACAAAAGAATATGCACAATTTGCAAGAGAGCTTTGCGACAAACACGGAATCTTCTTGATAATTGACGAAGTTCAAACCGGTATAGGTAGAACAGGCAAACTGTTTGCATATGAAACAGTAGGTATTGAACCCGATATATTTACTCTTGCAAAAGCGTTGGGTAATGGTTTTCCAATTGGTGCTATTTGCGCAAAAGAAGAAGCTGCAAAAGGTTTTCAGCCTGGAGATCATGGAACCACTTTTGGAGGAAATCCTCTTGCCTGTGCTGCGGCGTTGGCCTCGTTAAGTACAATAATTGAAGAAGACATGCCCAGGAAGGCTGAAGAAATGGGCAAATACCTTAGAGATAAAATTGAAGGATTGAATCTTGACTGTATTTCGGAAATCCGAAATGTTGGTCTTATGTTTGCTATAGAGTTCAAGGAACCTATTGCTGCCGATGTAAAGAACAAAATGTTTGAGAAGGGTTACTTGATAGGAAGTGTAGGCGCAAATGCATTAAGAATCCTTCCTCCACTTATTATCACTGAAAGTGATGTGGATGGTTTTGTGGATACGCTTTACAATGTTCTGAATTAATTTGCAAAGAAGGTGCGCTATGAAACATTTGCTTAGTTTGAAGGATTTAACTCAGGAAGAGATACTGGATATTATTGATTTGGCAATAAAGTTGAAGAAGGATAACAAGGAAGGCAGGACCCACCACTACCTAAAGGGAAAGACTTTGGGAATGATTTTTTCAAAGTCTTCTACAAGAACAAGGGTTTCCTTTGAGGTTGGAATGTATCAGCTCGGTGGGTATGCTTTGTTTTTAAGTCAGAACGACATCCAGATAGGCAGGGGAGAAACCATTGAAGATACTGCAAAAGTTCTTTCAAGATATCTTGATGGTATTATGATCAGGACATTCAAACAGTCAGATGTGGAAGAACTGGCAAGGTTTGGCTCCATCCCAGTTATTAATGGGCTTACTGATGACGAACATCCCTGCCAGGTTCTTGCGGATCTGCAAACAATCTACGAGATAAAAGGAACTTTAAAAGGTCTGAAGTTTGCATACGTTGGAGATGGAAACAACATGGCTCATTCTCTTTTGCATGGCTGTGCCATAACTGGAATGAACATAGCTGTGGCAACACCCAAAGGTTATGAGTGCGGACAGAAATTTATCGATGAGGCTGTTGAGATTGCAAAGAAATCCGGTTCCGTAATCACCATCACCAATGATGCAATTGAGGCTGTCAGGGATGCTGATGTGGTTTACACTGACACATGGGCAAGCATGGGGCAGGAGGATGAAAAAGAAGAGAGAAAGAGGATTTTCATGCCTTACCAGGTAAACAATGAACTTTTTTCATACAGCAAGAAGGATGCAATCTTTATGCACTGCCTGCCTGCATACCGGGGTAGCGAGGTTACTTCCGATGTCATTGATGGAGAACAGTCTGTAGTATTTGATGAGGCTGAAAACAGGCTGCATGTACAAAAAGCTGTAATGGTTAGGTTGATGGGAAATGGATTACTCGTTAATAATTAGAAGGGCAAAACCAACAGAGGAAGATGTAAATGCAATCAGGTCTGTAATGATTGATGCTTTTGAAAAGTACAAGCTTGACACAAATCTTGAGGGAAGCATGGAAGCGTTGGAAGAGACGTATGAAGACATATACAACGATATTGTCAACAAGTATGTCTATATCTGCTTTGTGGATGGAGTTCCGGTTGGCAGCATCCGGGTGGATATTAATAAAGAGAAGAAGATTGCATATATTAGCAGGTTTGGTGTTTGCAGAGGGTACCAGAATATTGGTATAGGCAAGTCTTTTATGAATCTGGTGGACAAACTCCTAATTTCAAAGGGAGTAAAGAGGGCAATGCTGCATGCAGCTTCCAAGTATACCGCCTTGGTCAGATTCTATTATGGCTGCGGGTTTTACATCCATTCAACCAGCGAAGACAGAGGATACATAAGAGCTTTGTTTTACAAGGATTATGAGTAAGAAAATCTAAAACAGGCTCATGGATATGTTATTTATCCAATTATTTAAATCAATCCCTAAAAACCTACCCTCCCACATGGGGGTGGGTTTTGCTTTATGCTAGTTTTGATATTGTTGTTAATTTGGGTTGCGATTGATATAATGTTTTAAAATACAAGAATTTACCGGGGTACAAGGAGAGGAATGTGTAAATTAAGATTGATTAATGAAAATATGAACGAATTAAGCTTTTGTATCCTATCAAGAGCGGTACGAAGGTTCTTGACGGAACGCAGGTGCATTCTTTCTGAAGAAGAGGGATATGCAATTAAGGTTTGTGTCAATGCCGATTTAAAGGATGACAGGTATGTTATTAACTCATACAACACGCATGCAGAGATAAAAGCAGCCAATGATTGTACAGTCCATGCAGCAGTTTCCCGTTTCTTTTTGGAAAGCAAGTTTAGTGGTTTGGGCGACTTTTCTCCATTCGTCGGTCAAATTGATTTTACTCCCAGTAGTTCTGTTCGTGGAATGTATTTTGCAACTCATTTTGAAAACTTTTATCACAAGGCACCTATAGAAAAAATATATGATATAATTGAGGAACTTGCTTTTAGGGGCTGCAACACTTTGCTTGTCTGGTATGACATGCACCATTATAATTCGATTGAGCAGCCAGAGTCTGTGGAAATGATTAACAGGCTTAAAGAAATATTGCACTATGCACAAAGGATTGGAATTAAGGCGGCAATGCTCATGATAGCCAATGAAGCTTTTGCGTCTTCCCCTGAACACCTTCGTGCCAACTGGCATGTTCAGGGCAGATACAAACAGGAGCTCTGCGGTCACTACAATGTTGAGATATGTCCTTCCAAAAAGGGTGGTGTTGACGAAATCTTGAGAAGCAGAAGGCAGGTTCTTGAAGTTTTTTCAGATATTCAGCTGTCATACATTGTATACTGGCCTTATGATCAGGGAGGTTGTACCTGTAAAGACTGTGAGCCCTGGGGTGTTAACGGCTTTTTGAAAATATATCCTCATTTTTGCAGTCTGGTTAAGGAAATTATGCCGCAGACGGAAATTATTCTGTCAACTTGGCTTTTTGACCATTTTTTAGACGGTGAATGGGAAGAGCTTTGCAATCTGCTTGCAAGGAATGAGTTGGATTCTGTTTCATATATCATGTCCTTTTTCCACTATGGTGATGTTCCTGAATGTGTTAGGAACTCGGGAATTCTTGAAAAAGTAAAATTCATTGATTTTCCTGAAATAAGCATGCATTTATGTTCTCCCTGGGGAGGTTTTGGAGCAAATCCATTAACCAGGTTTCTTCAGCAAACCTACGAGGGGACCAAAGGAATGTTTCACGGCGGTTTCCCTTATTCAGAAGGCATCTTTGAGGACTTGAACAAGTGGGTTATTTTGTCGTTATATAGCGGGCTATATGATAATGCAGTGGATGCTGTAAGAGGATATGTTAAACATGAGTTTTTGTGTGAGGATGAGTTATTGGTGGATGCGATTATTCGGACTGAAGACTTTCTTTACCGCCAGAGCTACAGTGACGGAAAGGTCATGCATTATGATATAGCTGATACTGGCAGTATAGAGTATGTATATGAAATAATAACAAACTGGAATGAATTGCTGACTGAAGAGATCGGGTCGTCGTTTAAATGGCGGCTTATATACCTTCGTGCGGTTATTGATCATGAGCTTTTACATAATGACTTTATACCAAAAAAATCTCAGCGTATCCAGGAGGCGTTGAAAGAATTATCCGATATGTATTACGCAACTGAAAATACCAATCCATGGGTAAAGCCGCCTTTGAACATGTAAGTGGTTTTATCTGAAAGGAGAATTGCAAGTCATGACATTAAGGCAAGCAAAAATTGAAGATTTGCCTGACATAGTCGATATATACAACTCAACCATTCCAGGCAGAATGGTAACTGCTGATACTGAATTTGTGACAGTCGAAGATAAACTTGACTGGTTTTATGCACATAATTCTGAAAAAAGACCGCTGTGGGTTGTTGAGATTGATGGTGAAATGTGCGGATGGGTAAGTCTTCAACCCTTTTATGGAAGGCCGGCATACAACGCAACTGCTGAGATTAGCATTTATCTTCATGAAAACTTCAGAGGGCAGGGAATAGGTAAAAAGGTATTGCAAAAAGTTTTGGATGAGTGCCCAGGACTCGGAATAGATACTGTTCTTGGATTTATCTTCGGACACAACGAACAGAGCATTCGGCTGTTTACCAGACTGGGTTTTGATAGGTGGGGTTTTCTGCCTGGTATAGCCATTCTTGATGGAGTTAGAAGAGACCTGGTCATTCTGGGAAAAAAACTTTGATTCCATTCTACTGCTTTCCTTGGACATACCTTTAAATTTGACTTAGCTTGTCCACAGCTTCATGTTCGGTAGGCAAGAAGAATATGTCTTTGCCTTTATTGCTCTCGTAGATGAAGTCTCTTAGGCTTTTGCTTGAGTATACAGAAAAGTCGCCAACAATTGCTAGTTTTATATTGTAATTTATGAATTTTTGTAATACTTCGCCAGCAAGTCTTGTTTTTAAATCAAAGAATTCTTCACATATGGTAGACTTGTTTATAACTATCCTTGAGCAGCCTGTTTCAAACCCTACGGTGGCTATAAGGTCAAGGGCGGATTGCAAATCCTTGATTAGTATATCCTCGCTATTTATAACTGCAATATCTACATTATTTTTGTTAATTACTTCTGTTTTCATTAGTTTACCTCCATAGCTGAAAAAGTCAATAAAATTATCTATTTTTGCTTCTTATCCAATCATCTTTTAAAATTGCATAATGAACTACATCATGAAAAACACCCTTTATTTTAACCTCTTTAACACCTGTTCCTTCATATATCATACCACATTTTTGCATAACACGTCCGGAAGTTTCATTTCCTGCATAGTGTGTGGATTCTACACGATTCAATTTTAATTTTGCAAAAGCAAGTTCGAGTATAAGTGCCAGCGCTTCTGTTGCGCAACCTCTATTCCAGTAGTCTCTGTTGAGACAATATCCAAAAGTTGCTTTTTCGTGTTCAGGAACCAGACGTATATCAATGCATCCAATGCACTTGTTCTCTGATTTAAGTACAATTGCATATATGCCGCTTCTGCTCATGTATATTTCCCTGACCATCTTTTCTGTTACTGACATGTCTTTATGAGGAGGCCAGGTCAGGTATCTTGTCACAACCTCGTCTCTTGCAAAAAGATATACATCAGGTACATCTTGAATTGTAAATGGTCTTAGTATAAGCCTGTCTGACTCCAGTATGGAGTTTTCCTCCAAAATGCTTGCATAATCCATAACTCATCACCTTATATTATTGCACATCTTCATTATATGAATGGGTTCTAATATAACAAATCAAACTGCAAATATCAAGTGTATTTCATGAGAGTGCAGCCCATGCATGACAACATGTTTGCGCTTCGGCGGTGGCACTACTGGAGGAAAATGAAACGGTTTGGGAAACTGTTGTCAGGTTGGAAGAGAAGTCATATCGTCTTTTAAGGGACGAAACAAAGGAGCCTGTGAAACGGGCTCCTTTATTACATTATGTAACCAAGGCTGCCATTACAAGTATGCCTCTGTTTTCGTTGTAGATTGTTGGGAATTGACTTAGAGGAAGGGGACTTGTTCCCAGACCTGCTTCAATAGTATAGGAGGGTCTGTTAAAATCTTGTATGAACCAGTCCTTGTAGCCTGCATGCCCTGACTCATAAGGAGTTATTTCAAGAGCGTAACCACTTAAATTTGCAAAGAGTCTGCCAATTTGCTCAGAATTTGGAGGATTGTAGTCAAGGTACTTCCAGAAAATAACCCTGCCTTGGGTGTGGTAGGAAAGAGTCAGCCTGAAATCGTTTGCACTTGTGTAGTTTGCCATTGCAATGCTTTCGTTTATTGTTAACGGCCCGTAGCCTACAAAGTCTCTGGGGGCAGGAGAGGTAAATCCTTGTGCAAACTTTATTCTTCTGGCTTCAGTCCATCCTGCAGGATATTGAAGATTTGGGTCGACTCCATAGATGTTGGCTTTCCATCCTGATGGGAATGGGATGTTGGGATAGTTTTGACTAATGCTTCGTGCAATATTGTAAAGTTCGGTGTTTGGAAGGATTCCTCCTGTGACCAAATCCGCACCATCCGGATTCACCATGGGTACAAAATGAATTGTAGAATAGTCGTACAATAAATCAGCCGGTGTTTCAGCAGGAGTGCCTGCTGCAATGTTGTAGCCATGGGCATAGGCTTTTGCGTATTGTTCAATAAATTTCATGAGAAGAAGGGAAGTAATCCACTCGTTTGCATGGTGAGTGGCATTGTACATTACCTGATTGCTGCCAGTACCAATTACAAGGTTATATATATTCCTTGTACCTGAGGAGCTTGTTGAAAGAATTCCGCTCCTTACAAATGGATACCTTGTTACAATTCCTTCTATGTACAGCTCCATCAGTTCGTATGTTAGGGTGACGTTATCAGCGACTATGTCAAAGGGGAAGGGGAGTATGAGTTCAGATCCTACTATCAGGTTTGCGGGACTGACATTGGGATTAGCAATCAGTATTGTTTGAAGGGGAATGTTTCTGCTGGTGGAAATTCGAAATAGAGTGTCTCCAGCTCTTATTCTATAGGTTGTGTAACCTACAAGATAGGGTCGTAGGGCGTTCCAAGTGGCTGGTCCTACTATGCCATCTTGGGTAAGGGAACGGCTTGATTGAAAACGCAAGACTGCATTCAGAGTGTTCGGTCCGAATACACCATCTATGGGTCCTGCGTTGAACCCCGCGCGGTTTAGTGCAAGTTGCAGCATTTCAACTTGCGGACCTCTTTGGCCTTGTCTGAGTATAATCATAGAACCCCCTTTAATTCTTGAGGCATTACTTTATTCTATGCCAAAAAATCAAAGGAGGTTCTATTTAGGAATTCTAGAAGGAAAGAAGTATGTTGTTCAAATAGTGGGATAGTTCAATATCCGTACGCTTTTTACGCATCAGATACTGGTTGGAATCCTCGATTCCATCCTCTTCAAAGGTGTTGGAACCGCTTGCTTCCAGATCGACAGTCAATCTGACCGGTCCTGACAGATTGTAGTAGTCTCCTTCACCTTCGAAGGCAAAATGAACTGCGGTCAGATCATAACTTGAGTTTTCAAGGGTTTCATCAGTGTACAGCTTGTACGATAGATAAATAGGGTTGTCCTTGTATTTGTCCTCATCTATGTTCTTGAATCCTGTCTTGACCGTGTATCCCAAATCAAAGTCTGAGTATACTACAGGAACGGGGAAGTTTTCAAAAACCCTTTTTGCACTTTCAGGATGCTGTACAATATTAAACTCAGGTCCGTTTGGATATTTACCTGCCATGGATACCATGCTGTATACTTTGTTTTGAATAAGTTCAATGCCGCTAAACGGACTTATTGCATCAGGAGGGCTGTCCATCAGTTCTGCGATATTGTTAAGTGTTCCTATTGTAACTATAATCACGCTGTTGTTTGGACTGTTGGCGAGCAATCTTCTGTACAGTTGAACCGCATCTTCGACTTGAAGGGTCCCGTTTTTATACGCTTCTGAGAAATTCTCTGCGATGAATTTGTTATACTTTGTGTAATCTTCGAACAATCCGGGTTTTTTGTATGTTCCAATGGGGATATCGGGAAAACCGCAGTAAGAGTTGATAGCATCAATACATCCAGGAGCGTATTCGCTGGATGAACAGGACATTACACCAAGCACTTTTGTGTTATGTCTCTTAGCAAGATAGTACATGACAGCCAATGCTCCCACATCATCACAATCCGGTCCGATATCAGTATCAAGTATCAAGCTGCGTCTAACTGTTCTTAACGGTTCGAATAAAAATTTCTTCATTGTTCTCCACCTTTCATGACCCTCGTTATATTAATATTATTAACTAGTTCGATATATTTGTCAAAGATTTTTTGTACAGGTCATAGTACATGCCTTTCATCTTCATTAATTCAACATGATTTCCTTTTTCAACAATGCTTCCGTCCTTCATTACCAAAATTATGTCCGCATCCTTTATGGTTGAAAGCCGGTGGGCAATTACAAAAGATGTTCTACCTTGCATCATTCTGTTAAAAGTGCGTGTAATGTACTGCTCGGTTCTTGTGTCGACGCTGCTTGTCGCTTCATCTAGAATAAGCATTGGCGGATTCACAAGCATTGCACGTGCTATGGTAAGGAGCTGAAGCTGTCCAACGGACAAATCTTCCTGCGTAATCACGGTGTCATAACCTTTAGGTAGTGTTTCAATGAAAGAATGAATGTGGGCATTTTTAGCTGCTTCCACCACTTCTTCCATTGTAGCGTCAGATTTTCCGAAGGCAATGTTATCAAAGACCGTGCCTTTGAAAATCCAGACATCCTGCATAACCATGGCAAAGGACTTTCTCAGGCTGTCTCTTGTTACATCGAAAATGTCCGTATCGTCAATGGTTATTCTTCCATCATCTATATCGTAAAAACGCATTAATAGATTAACCAGAGTGCTTTTGCCTGCACCTGTAGGTCCAACTATTGCTATGACATTGTTTTTTGAGACATCAATGCTTAAATCCTTAATCAAGGGAACACTGGAATCATAGGAGAAGGAAACCTTCTCAAAGGAAACCGTTCCATCTTTTACTTCAAGCATATTGCTTACATCCTCTTTTTCAGGCTCGGCATCTATCAACGTGAACACACGCCTCAGGGAAGCTATTGCGTTCTGCATTTGGGTGGTCACCCCTGTTATCTCATTTATTGGTTTTGCAAACTGTGTTGCATAGCTGAGCATTGCAGCAATTTGACCAACACTTATGACACCGTTGATTGCAAGCCATCCGCCAGAAACCCCAACAGCAATATATGAGATGTGGTTTACAAACCTGGTGGTTGGGTTAACAAGGGAGGAGTAAAACTGAGCCTTTTGTCCTGCCTTGTATAGTCTTGCGTTTATTTCTTTAAACCTCTCATATTGGGTGTCTTCCAATAGGTAAGTCTTGATTACAGACATGCCGCTTATGGATTCTTCAGCAAGACCTCCCAGTTCTCCTATAATATTCTGCTGCTGTTTGAACATTTCAGAGGATCTGGAGGTTATGAACTTGGCAATTATTATGGAAAGTGGAGTAATCAAAAGTACTGCAAAGGCTACAAAAGGGCTCATTATTGCTAAAAATACCAAAGTCCCGATGACGGTAATTATGCCTGTAAGCATTTGCGTTAAAAGACCCAATAGTCCTTCTGTCATATTTTCAATGTCCACTGACAAAATGCTGATTATATCTCCATGCTTGTGCGTGTCAAAGTATTTTACCGGCAGGTTATGGAGCTTTTCAAAAGCATCCTTGCGAATATCTCTTGCCGTGAAGTTTGCCACCTTGTTTGCAAGCAAGGGAGCATAACGATTTAGTATGAAGGAGGATAAATAGAGTAGGAGGAGGGTGCCTATGTGCTTACCAAGCGCATCCAGGTTTATTCTTTGTTCTCCGGCTACAGAGTCGATGGCTTTTCCTATGATCCTTGGTGCAATAAGGGCAAGAATACTGCCTAGAAGCGAGCATGCAAAGGTAAGGAAAAGCATTCCTTTGTATCTTGACAAGTAATTCCATACTCTTTTAATCATCCATATCACCACCCAGTTGCGTTCTGCAAAGCTCCTGATAAACCTCACATTCCTCCATCAGGGTTGAATGCTCTCCAAAACCAATGACCCTGCCTTTTTCAAGCACCAGAATGTTGTTGCAATTTTTGACACTGTTTATTCTCTGTGAAACGATTATCTTGGTCATGTCATATTTTGAAAGATTCTCTCTGACTCTTGAATCCGTCAAATAGTCAAGAGCACTCAAACTGTCATCCAGAATCAATATTTCTGGCTTTCTGGCCAGAGCTCTTGCAATACTGAGTCTTTGTTTCTGGCCACCTGACAGGTTGGTTCCGCCTCTTTCAATCTCATGGCTGAACTTGTCGTCTTTCTTCATAATGAACTCAAGAGCTTCAGCATTTTTTGCAGCTTCATGTATATCCTCCATGGTTGCATCCATGTTTCCCTGGCGTATATTCTCCTCTATGGTTCCGCTGAATATGACGGATTTTTGGGCAACAATCGCAACCGACTTTCTAAGTGCATTAATATTATAGCTTTTAATGTCTTTACCTAATATTCTTATGCTTCCTTTATCCGCATCGTACATGCGCATCATTAGGTTTATGAGGGTGGTTTTTCCGCTTCCCGTACCGCCAATAATGCCAAGGCTTTCTCCTCGTTTTAGTTTGAAGGATATGTCTGTAAGGACATAAAATCCTTCATTGTAGGCGAAGAATACATCATCGAACTCCACTGCATATTCTGCATCCTTGTCAATTTCCTTGGTTCCTCCATCGGTTATTGAAGAGCTTTGCTCGAACACCTCACTTACCCTCTGAGCTGATGTGTAAGCTCTTGTAAAGAGGATGACAAGGTTTGCAGTAACCAAAAGAGCTGTTACCATGTAAGAGATGTAGTTGATGAATGCAATTATTTCACCCTGAGTCATGTTCCCCAGTTTTATGCTGATGCCGGAGAAATAGAGGATAAGTATTATTGCAATATTCATAATCAGGGTGGTGGCAGGATTTAAAAGGGTAGAGATTCTTCCTGCCTTGACCGACATGTTTGCAAAATCCGTGTTAAGGTTGTCAAAGCGTTTTTTCTCCCTGTCCCTTCTTGCAAAAGCCCTTATCACTCTTACACCTTGCAGGTTTTCCTTGACTACTAGTGTCAGTGAATCAAGCGTCGCCATCACCTTTTTGTACAGGGGTATTGTCTTTTTCATAATGAAGTAGACAATAGTTACAAGTATGGGCAGGGTAAGAATTATAATGATTGAGAGTCTGGCATTTATGTACAATGCCATGACAATGCTTCCTAGTGATATGAAGGGCGCTCTAATTACCAGCCTTATCAGCATTGCTACTGCAAGCTGCAAAGTGTTAATGTCGTTTGTCAGTCTTGTTGTGTATCCTGTTGTCCCAATTTCATCAAGTTCCTTGGATGAAAGGGACATGATATGTTTGAACAGGGCATTTCTTACATCCGTTCCAAAGCCCTGGGAGGCTATGGAAGCGGAATACTGACAAATGAGCGCACTTAAAAGGCCTACTGCTGCAATTCCCAGCATGAGGCCTCCCATTTTCAATATGTAGCTTGTGTCCTTGTTTTGAACTCCTATATCTACAATACTAACCATAAGGGTTGGAATCAAAAGTTCAAGAATTGCTTCCAATAGCTTGAATGAAGGACCAACTACAAGCTGTTTTTTGTACGGTTTCAAAAATGAAAATATCCTTCTCATTACAACTCCATATTTACTCTTTCTCTTATTCCAATTAATTCTTCAGCTTTTATATCCGTAGTCTTGTACGATAATTTACCTTTTATACTATTGTTTATTATTTCCAAGACTTTGTCCTTGCCTTTTTTTTCAGACAAAGCCTTTAGTGCACGCATATCCTGGAGGGCTTCTCTAAAGACTTCAAACCTGATAGATGACAATGGTTTGCCATCATCATTTGGATAGAGAACGAAAGTGTCTCCTCCTGGAACCCATCCTCCTCCGGTGCTGTTTGTAAAGGGGTTGATTTCCTCAATTGACAGCCAGGAGTTGTAGAAGTTTAGTCCCCACTGCAAAAACCCCTTAATGTCATACTTGAACAGTATCAATCCAAGCAATCTGTTCCTTGATGAAGGGAAGGCGAGAAACCTGTTTGACACGGTAACCTGTCCGCAGCAGTAATAGGTCCAGAGTTCTTCAATGTCTTCTTCAAGAAACGGCCCCAAATGATCCAATGACGGAATAGGGCAGGTAACAAGTCCTTCTTTATAGAATTCGATGGAACTGAGAGCATCAAACATCTTGAAGCCTTTTAGCTGCTCTTTCAAGAACATGGCACTGCTTTTATAGTCTTCCAGCATGGAAAGATTCGGCTCGTCGGATACATGGAAGTAACATTTGTCCGCTATGCCTAGTTTTTTTAATACCTTCACAAGTTCAGGAATAAGTTGTGACAAAAAGCTTCTGTATTCACTGCCGTGGGCATCCGTCTCCCAGCCAAATAGTTTTTTGTACTCTCCATTATCATATCCCATTATTTTAGGAGCGTGTTTGCAGCCCCATTGGGTGAAAAGGTGAGATATTTCATAATATTCGATATTTGCCCTTTTGCACATGTTCACCCATCTTGCCAGCTTGTCAAAGTTGAAGGTGTAGTTGTCTCCATTTTTGTATACATCCACAAGCTGGATGGTTCTTCTTTCACCACCCACTCTGGTATCCAGCGGGGGAGTGAATATGGGGGTAAGGAGCATATTGACGCCATGTCTTGCAGCTTCCTTTGCAAATTCCTCCGTTATCCTCCAGTATTCTTCAGAATTGAACTCGATGTTGTAGTAGTTGCACAGACAATCCGTATAAAACCAGTTTGTGCACTTGAAGTCGTACCTGGGAAGTTCCTTGTCCAGAACCGTTAATTCAAAGGAAGTGCTCTTTTTGGTATCCCCACTGCTTATAGTAGCTGTTATGGTGTAGGTACCACTTTCAATATTCTTTCCGTTGATTGTAATCCATACGCTTCTGTAGTTCTTTTTGAACGCCCACAATTGTTTTGGCATCGGCCTTAATATGTCTGGAAAAAGACCAGGCCAAGGGTGTTCCAGCGGTTCGGTGGCGTTATCATAGATAGCCAAATCGCAGGGCACGTAATCCACAAACTTTACAATTAATGAATCTCCAAAATCATGGGTCACCTCAAGCTGCACTGGTATATTGGTTGCCGGTGCCATATGACTTAGCTTGTAGGCAAACTGAAAAGAATAGTATTCGTTTTTCAGCATTGTTGCCTTGTGTAATGGCTTTGCTTCAAAGGGAAGATCCATAAATACTCTTTCTAAAGAGCTGATGGGGAAAATATCAAACATGGCAATACTCCTTTACTCAATATTGAATACTTCAAACCCTTCATCCTCAGCCAGTTGACTGAGTAGATTGAGTGCATTTTCAAAGTTGTCGTCCTTTTCCTTATTTTCCTGCTCATTTTCTTCTACAGCTGAACTTGCGCTGAAAGCTTCCAGTTCGTCCTCCATTAAAAGCTTTACTTTCATGGGTTTTCCAAAGGCCATTGACGCTGACTCGTCCAATATGTCAAACACATTGTTTCTTACAACCATGTCCATCATCATTTTGTTTGAAAAGGCAATTATAAGTATATTAGGCTCAAGAACAAAACCTTTACTGTTCACCCTTATTAAAGCAGATATGGATGATTTGTTTTTGTCAGTAATATTCTGCAAGAAGTCATTCCAATCCAGAGTGTCAATGGGTTTTGCGCTTTTTGACTCTTTCGTGGGCCTAGCTTCAACAATCTCTTCTTTTACTGGTTCTTCCTTTGGCTCTACAATATTTTCTTCTTTTTTCTCCTCGACTTTTTCAACCTTTTCTTCCACTGCCACTACAGGGGATACTTGGGCATATTTTAGTCCATTGGCTACCAAATCGGCCAGTTTGCTTTCAAGCAAACTTATCCTGTCTGCCATGTCGTCTTCAGTGCTTGTTCTTCTGTCGCACAGGTTAAGCATTCCAGCTTCAAATACAATTTTTCTTTGCACTGCCCATTTAAGGTTGTTTTCAAGTTTGGACAGCTCTTTTACAAGGTATGCAATTTCCTTTGTATTTGTAAGGCTGGAGAGTTTCTTAAGTCTTTCAATCTCCTCGTCGTCCTCATAAAGCAGTTCTTTTGGATTGTCTACATTTTGAACAATGAGAAGACTTCTGAAAAGACCCATGAGTTCTGATATGAAGTTTGAAGGATCTCTTCCATCTGCGAAGATGCTGTCTGAAAGTTTTAATATTGAGCCTCCATCCTGCAGAAGAAGCTTTTCTGCAAACTGTTCTATGAACATTCTATCCAATGAACCTGAAGAATCCCTTGCTGCTTTTAATGTTATGTTGTTTTCGCTTGCTGCTATTGTCTGGTCAAGAATACTTATGGCGTCTCTTAATGCGCCATCTGCTTTTTGCGCTATGAAGTTAAGAGCCTGTGTCTCATACTTTACTCCAATATCTTTGCATATTTCTTCAAGACGGGACATTATTCCCTGTCTTGATATGCGTTTAAAGTCGTATCTTTGACATCTTGAAAGAATTGTCACCGGGAGCTTGTGGGGCTCTGTGGTTGCCAGTATGAAAACTACACCACTTGGCGGCTCTTCCAGTGTTTTAAGCAGGGCATTAAAAGCTCCTGTAGAGAGCATATGAACCTCGTCTATGATGTATACTCTGTATTTGGAAATGGAAGGAGCGTAGTTTGTTTCATCGATTATTGCCCTTATGTTGTCAACGCCGTTGTTTGAAGCTGCGTCTATTTCCGATACATCTAAAATCTGTCCTGACAATATGCCCTTGCATATATCGCATTCGTTGCAAGGATTGCCGTCTTTTGGTGAAAGGCAGTTTATAGCCCTTGCAAAAATTTTCGCAAGGGTGGTTTTACCGGTACCTCGTGTTCCACAAAAAAGATAGGCATGGGCGATACGTCCTGTTTTGACTGTGTTTTTCAGTATTGTGACAATGCTTTCCTGTTCCACTACCTCGTCAAATGTGAGGGGTCTCCATTTTCTGTAAAGAGCAACATATGCCATTTTCTTACCTTCCTTCGTGTGATGAATAAAGCCAACCCTACTGGGTGTAACCGGGGAAACTTACGGCACACGATAGGTCACGCTTACCGCTGCTTCCTTCCGGACCTGACGGGGTTCACGTTCTAGCGTTGCGTAAGACCCGGCTACACCCATAAGGGTTGGCCAGCTGAAATATATTCTACTATAGTTTTGGATTTAATGCAATAGTAGTTTTTTCAACAGTTGATATTGTGTTTTTTTGGTAATATAATCAAAATTGTGTCACCAAATGCTTGCTTCATGTGTGTATATGTTGAAGGGAGTTGGAAGTTATTGATTCCTGTCGAAAAATATGGAGATATGCTCTACAGGTTATCCTTGTCCATGTTGCGCAACAAGCAGGATGCCGAAGATTCGGTGCAGGATACATTTATGAGATACCTTTACAAAAAGCCCAAATTCAATGATGAGGAACACGAAAAGGCATGGCTTCTTCGTGTTTGCATCAACGTATGCAAAAACAAACTAAGAGCCAGGAAAAGACATGAATATGTCAGTATGGAGGATTTGGGAGTATACGACTTTACATACAAGGACTTTTCCATATTTGATGCAGTTTCCAAACTCCCAGAAAAGTACAAAGCCGTCATTCTACTTTATTACGTGGAAGAGTACAAGGTGGATGAAATAGCCAAGATACTGAATATTTCTTCTTCTGCGGTAAAGAAGAGATTGCAAAGAGCAAGAGAGATGCTGAAAGTCTATGAGGAAAACATATGAGGTGAGTGAATTGAAAAGGATTTTTATCTTGATATGTGTGATTGCAACTGTGTTTGGTGTTTGTGTTTATTCCAATGACAATGCAATTAGTGAAAGCGAAATGGAAAGCCTTATCGTAGAGTCATTTGAGTTTTTTTCTAATACTTTCCTTTATACTGACAACATTATTGATGAAAATGCATCACCTGTTACCTCTGGTGCTGATAAATACTATCCCGGAATAGGGGATTACAAAAGCCTTGAGCAACTTGAAGAAAAGATGAGGTCTTTTTATACCGAAGAAATGCAAAATTTGATTGACAAGGAATTGGAGAAATATAAAAAGATTGTTGTTCAGGGAGATGAGGTGTACTACCGTAAAAGTGATGAGCAGGATGTGTATTCTCTGCCCGAAAAGCTGATGGAGAATATTAGAGTGGAATACAACAAGGATGGAGAAGCGTACGTTATTGTTCCTTATCTTTACTACGATCATGGTTTTAATGATATAGAGATATATGTAAGGCATATAGGTGTATATATTAGGAAGACTGAAGAAGGTGTGAGGGTATGCGATGTAAATTATGTTCCAAAGTATTTTGGAGTGATGCCCAAAGAAAATGGTGATGAAATAACACTGGATGAAGTTAGGATCCTTGCTCAAAATGCGTATCAGTTGTCTTTCTTTTTGCAAAATGGAGCATATAACGAGTTTTTGTTCAATTTGTCTGGCTTGGGCAGTGAAGATGCAGACATAAAAAGCGAATTTGGGTTTGTAAAAGTTCCCTGCAGGGGTTTTCAATTCTATGATGACTGGGTAAACCTGGTGAAAAGGGTGTTTACAGAAGACAAAATAAATGAAGTGCTTGGAAAAGAGAATAACAAGGGCTTTATTAGAGAAGGTGACAGAGTATACCTCCTCTATATCGGAGCTCAGTATATTCCTTTGAAGTTTTACCCGGAAATGTGTCGAATAATATCCAATGATGCGGAAAAGGCACAGGCAGAGATAGTGCTGGAATACCATCATGACCCAATGTATGAGAATATTGAGAAAGTGCATCTTGTGGCAGAGTTCGTAAAAACTGAAGACGGGTGGAGATTAAGTGGCGGCGACTACTACGATTACCTGTTTGGAGGAAGAAATCCTTTCCTTGAAAACCCACAAACAAACGATAACACATATTTTGTTATTATGGTTCCTTTAGTCCTGTTGTCGCTAACCTTGTATAGAAGGAAAAGGAGATGGGCTGAAACATGACTGGAAAGGATATAAAGGATACGATAAGAAAAATAAAGGCGGACAATCAGCTTATTGAAAGAGTAAAGAAGCTTGAGTCCAGAAAATCTTTGAAAAAGGTTAAAGGTGCTGAAATTTTAGGAACGATTGCAGCTGCCTGCTGGCTGCTGGTGGCTGCAGTGATCCTACTAAACTATGTAGCAAATGACTACAACAAAGATCCTGTGCTGATCAATACACCTACCGAGGAACCTGTAACTACAGTATATGCAACCGCAACATACATGAGTCCCACCTTTACTCCTGAGCCTACATCAAGCCCAACTCCGGTACCTTACAAAATATTGAATGCCAGGACCAGCAGCATAAAGCTACAGCTGTCTGAAAAGATAGCAAGCAAAAAGCAGTTGGATTTCGTAATAGCAAGTGACGATATTTATTTATCTGTGCATGATGAATCAAGCATGTTATACAGTCTGTACAATGTTGACAAAAAGTCAGGCAGCTTGACAAGGATATCATCGGGTGTGGAAAATCTAAAAACAGGGAAGAAACACGTTGTATACAAGTCAGGGGACAGGTACTACTGCAACTCCTATTTCTGGGATAATGAAAAAATACTGCCGATTGATATGGATAATCTGATTGATGTATACATGGTTACAGAAGACTGCGTTGTATATGCAGAAGCATTAGCAGGCTCAATATCCTATATCCGCTATTACCTGATAAACATGATAACAGGTGATAAATCCATGGTTTATGAGATACCGGTTCACGGTTCCTTGAATGTAGGTATACCATATATTCCTGAACCTTTTTACATGAGTGAAAACTACCTGGTATTCCTGAATGTGAACAAGACTTCCATTAAGGTATACAACATGGATACAAAAAAACAGCAGAATATAGATGTAAGTCTTAACAGTTTTAGTGGTATTGGGATATATGACAATACATTGTATTTTGCAAGTCATACGTACAAAGCATTATCAAAAATGGACTTGAGTATACTGGGTTATGCATATTCTGTTCGAATGTCCGAACTGGAATCCTATAAAGGGGAGCCTGCCTTTTGCTCGGACAAAGTATTTGTTTTTGATCTGAACGGCTGGAGAGGCTTGTTCATGGTGGATTTAACAACAATGGATTTCTTTTTGATTGAAGGAGTATCAGTTGACAATAATCTTATGTATGTAAGTGACAAGTGGATTGTTTTGGTAGACGAGATTGATACTGCAATAGGAACCCTCAATATAAGGATTGTTGGAATGGAATGATTTTAAGATGCCTGGATGTTTGTTCAGGCAGTTTTTATATTGACAAAAGTGAAGTATGAAACTAAAATCTGGATAAGGTTTACAGTTACAAGGAGGGTTTCAAGTGAAGAAAAAATGGACTAGTGCAATAGTAAAACTTCTTCCGCATGTGTATCTGTTATTGTCAATACTTTCGTTCTTTTTGCTGAGTTTGCCTTTTGAGTTGGCCTTTTTCATGGGTTCATACTCTCTTTTGAATTCTTTTCTGGCATTGCTGGCTGTAGATAATGAAGTATTACAAATTATGTCCTTTTTATATTTCATTACCTTTCTTATTTCCTTGTTTGTCATATACTTTAGAACGGTTATAAAAAAGCGTTACAAGGGTTTTTTTGTTCTTACGGCAGTTGATTTTGCAGCTGGTATAGTATTTTTTATTGGTCTTTTTGCAAATGACGTGTTTATTGTACCGCATGTATTGGCATTGGTATTAAGACTTGTACTTTGCGGGTTTTTGTATTGTTATTTAAAACACGAAAATATATAGGAGTAAATTTAGCTTGTCTACACAACGAAATAAAATTTTCAAAAAACAATGAATCATATACAAAACTGTTCAGATAAACTATATCTGGCACAACTGCTGAAGCACCAGGCAAACGGAGGTGTTTCAACTACTAATGACATTCTAATCATGAAATAAAATCTAGAAAGGACCTACAAATGACAACAAACAGAAAACTAAAAACAGTTTTATACATAAGCTTGTTTACAATTCTATGTCTTGTATTATTTGTAAATCACTTCATCAAGAGCAAACAGAACGAAGATCTTAATGCAACCCAATCTCCGAAATCAACTGTAAGTGCAGCGGCTACTGAAAGGATTATAACTCTTCCGCCTACGCTTGTCCCAACCAGCGAGCCTACTCCTTCTCCTGAATCTACTACTTATATTTTTTGGGAACTTGTTTTGGGAGGGGATAAATATGTGCTTCAGCGCAACAGTATAGGTGAGGTTGTTTTAACCAGTTTGGAGCTTACAAAGAGTGTATTGGCATCAAACGAAGGATTGGATTTTAATCCAACGTATAAGTTTTTGTTCTTTAAAGTTACTGATAATGGGATGAAGCAAATACCAAATCAAGAGTTTTTTCCTCAGTTGTCTTTGGAAAACACAAAACCGGATGGAGGCAGTATGTCGTAATTGAAGACCTAAGTTTTTACCATGATGCGGATGGAAACCTTTATGAATTATATCTTTCCCAACCATTCAAGGTTGAAACTTTTGAATTTTCCAATGGTAAATTGTTAATTAATGCTGAAATGCGAATTGATGGATATACGGGTAGGATTATTGGAAGGTATTCCTGTGCCATATGTTTTGATGAAGAGAAGCTGATTATTCAGGACCAATACTTTGATTATTCTATAAATTAACAAAAGGGGCTGTAAAGCCCCTGATTGTTATGCCACAAGTTTAGGTTCATCATCTTCTCCGAACTTGTATTCGTAGATGAGATCATCCTCCGCACTCTTTAGGAAGAGGGAACTCTTTGTTACAAATATTGCACTGGTATTGAATTCCACAATCTCTTCCACATTCTCTCCATCGATATCCATGGAGAAGACTTTTCCTGCATCCTTGTCAAAGTAGTAGATTTTGTCTTCAAAGATGTTTAGGCAGGATGCTTTTATCTCTTTTACTTTTTCTGTGCTGAAGTCTTCAGTGCTGGCCATGTAAATGGCATCGTCATCAAGAAAGTATATCCAATCCTTGTTATATACTACAAACTCGTTGGCTTTTACATCCGTGACTGTTTCGTTATCACCATTGCCTTTGATGTATACAATGTTACCGCTCTCATTTAGGCCATAGATCATATCTTCGGCTGCCTGGATTCTCTTGAACTTGCCTTCGGAGAGGGCTGTGTTCTTGCTGCCGTTTGGACGGATTCTATGTAGTTTGAATTGTTCGTCACAATAGTATATCCAGTCACCAACTGCCAATGTATAATTGTATGTGGTTTCAATAGCCACTTTCTGAACAAGGTCTTTTTTGCTGCCTGACAGTGCAATCGTGCTTAAGTGATTTTCTTTGTCAGTGAAGTATATAGCATCCTTCATAACGCTGATGTATCTAATATTACCTTCAGCTATTTTCTTCACATCTGTTTCGTCTGTTTTGGATCTTCTCATGAATGTCATGTTTTTCTTCTTGTTTATTGCAAGATAATATACATAGTCATCGGTTTCTGCAACAAGTCCTCCGTTTTGCAGATTGCCCATGGTGTTTCCTGTATCGAAATTGTCATCGCTATATGAAGGTGTAGTCTTTACAATTGGGTCCTTGTCATATTTGTCCTTTATTTTATCTTCAAGGAATCTGTCGTATACAACATAAAGAAATACGACAAACAGGACAATGGTAATACATAAGAGTATTATGGTTGTTAAATCCCAAGGTTCTTTCCACTTCATTTTTGTGCCGCAATAGCTGCACTTCTTAATATCAACTTTTTTATCTAACTTTTTGCCACAATTTGGACAACGCATAAATCACAGCTCCATCCTATTTTTTTATATATATTATCATATAAATAGTAGTTAAAAACATTATTTTGTCAAGATAATATTGAATTTTGGCTTACAATATTGTATATTAAAGAAAAAAAGGGGACCGGTTGGATGAAAAAGGTATTGTTACTTGGAGACTCGATTAGGTTAAGCTATCAGAGCAGGGTGAAGGAGCTAATGGAAGGGAAAGCGGAGGTGTTTGGTCCTGAGGAGAATGGAAGGTTCGCAAAGTATACTTTGTGGAACATAAATTTATATTTGTCTCTTTTTGGTGCTCTGGACATTGTTCACTGGAATAATGGTATTTGGGATACATATACTATCAGTGAAGATATTCCGATTTTTACAAATCTTGATGAGTATCTTAGAGATATGAGACTTATTCTTAATGAGATTAGAAAGAAATGCCCAGTTGTTATATTTGCAAACACCACGCCTGTAAGGGAAGGTTTTTTGTGTAACAACAACGACAGGATAGACAAGTACAACAAGGCAATTGAGAAACTGATGAGAGAAGAAAGTGTACCAATAAATGATCTCAACAGCCTTGTCAAAAAGAATCTGGATTTGTATGTTGGTGATGACCTGCTTCACTTGACGCAAGAAGGTGTAGAGGTCTGTGCAAAACAGGTAGCACATGTTATATCTGAATACTTATAGGAAAATATTATTTATTTCTTAATATCTGATTATTGACAAGGTATAAGTTTAGGTATATACTTTAACGGTACGAGGTACATGGGTTGTTAGCTCAGCTGGTAGAGCACATGCTTGACGTGCATGGGGTCAGGGATTCGAGTTCCTTACAACCCACCACCTCGTTTATATTTATTAAAGGATTAGCCGTATGCTGCCTTGTGGTAAGTGTAGGGCATTTTTTAAAGCTGGGTGTATTGCATGAGATTCAAATTGAAGGCAGTGTATGACAAGAATGAATATCTGCGCAGCAAGGCGACGGATGATATTGAATTTGAGTCGCTCAGATTTGGTGAGCAGAAAGAGCCTAATAGAATATCGGCGATTGAACTACTAGAGTTTGGATTTACTGAAAACAAGGAAATGAGTTTTCCCCCGATTTTCGATTCCAACCCGGAAGAATACATTGTAGAAGATGTAAATGAAGATAACTATGATGATATCAGTAATGATGAAGACGACGATAACGACATTGAAGTTGTCGAAATTGAGGAAAAGGACAGTTTCAACAACGGCTCAGTTATAATCAAGAAGGTTACAAGAAAAATATTTAGTTGGATATTTACCATAACGTTCGCTTTTGTTCTGGCACTTTTAATCAATATGTATGTTCTAAGACCCAGCAAGGTTTCCGGAGATTCAATGGTTCCCACTTTAGTTGATAATGAAACAGTATATATATCAAGACTTCCTTACGTTTTTGGCGATGTTAAATTTGGCGATATTGTTGTAATAGACAGTAATATTAAAGAAGAAAGAACTTTTGTGAAATCCGTTGCGGAGACTCTAAAATACAACTTGCTTACAAAAGATTTGTTTGAATACGAAGTCGATGTGTTTTGGATAAAGAGGGTAATTGGTGTAGAAGGGGACGTTATTGAGTTCAAGGACAACGCGATTTACAGAAACGGACAAAAACTCAAGGAAGACTATATCTACACCCAGGATGTGTTTACATACCCTAATGGTGTAACAGTTACAGTCGAGGAAGGTTATATTTACGTAATGGGGGACAACAGGAATGTAAGTCGCGATTCAAGACATGAAGGCCTTATTCCTGTTTCTCATGTGGTTGGAAAACTTGTATTTCATTAGGAGGAGAAATGGAAAAGCTTACTATTGCAATGCAAAATTACCTTGAAACCATATACGAAATTGCTGTCAACAACAATGATGAGCACTCAGGAGTTCGTTTAAGCGATATCGCGGCAAAGTTAAATGTGTCAAAAGCAAGCGTAAACAATGCAATTAGTGTTCTTGTCAATGCAGGTTATGTAAAGAGTGAAAAATATCAGGATGTTTTCCTTACAGAGAACGGTATTGAAACAGCAAAGCTTTTAACCAGTAGGCATGAAGTAATTAAGAAGCTTTTTACGGATGTCCTTGGTGTTGATGATGAAACAGCAAATGAAGATGCTTGCGCCATAGAACACGTTATAAGCAGGGAAGCAATACAGAAGATAAAGGATTTTCTGGATAAACATAAAAACTAATAAAAGGAAAGAAAACAGCATGGTTGAAGTGACCGTGCTTTTTTATATTGGTTGACTTTGGACTATGTTTGAAATGGGAAGAAATACAATTTTATAAAGAGGTGGCTTAGATAATATGAACGGGAAATAGTGTCCGACAACAATGGCAGATTCAACATACTAAAAAAGACCGGATGGGTTCCGGTCTTTTGGGTTATATAAGTTCAATTATTTTTTGAGTTACCTCATCTGTATTCAGATTGCCGCCTATGTCGCTGGTGGTGTAGCCTATATCAAGGGCTTTTTCCACCGCATTGTCTATGGCGTCTGCTTCCTCGATAAGGTTGAAAGAGTATCTAAGCATCATGCTGGCTGAAAGAATTGTGGCAATTGGATTTGCCTTCTTTGTGCCTGCAATGTCTGGAGCAGAACCGTGTATTGGCTCATACAGGCCTAGTGTTCCCTCTCCAAGAGATGCTGATGGAAGCATTCCAATTGAGCCTGTAAGCTGTGAAGCTTCATCGGATAGAATGTCTCCAAACATATTGGAGGTAACTATTACATCAAACTGGGATGGGTCGCGAATAAGCTGCATTGCTGCGTTGTCTACCAGCATATCGCTGTATTCAACATCCTTGTATTCCTCTTTAAGTTTGTGCATTGTTTCTCTCCAAAGTCTGGAGCTTTCAAGCACATTGGCCTTGTCTATGCTTGTAAGTTTTCTGTTTCTTTTTCTTGCAGCTTCAAAAGCAACTCTTCCTATTCTCTCAATCTCCATTACACTGTAACTCTCAGTGTCGTAGGCTTCAACTCCATTTTCGGTATTTCTTCTTCCTCTTTCACCAAAATAGATGCCGCCTGTAAGTTCTCTGACAATTAGTATGTCAAAGCTTGATGCGGTTCTAAGAGGGCAGTACTGTTGAAGAGCCTTGTAGAGCTTTGCTGGTCTTAGGTTGGAGTAGAGGTTTAAAGCTTTCCTTACTCCCAGAAGAGCTCTTTCCGGTCTTAATTCACCTGGGAGGTTGTCCCATTTAGGGCCACCTACAGCTCCTAGAATAACGCTGTCGCTTTTCAGGCACTCTTTTACAGTTTCCTCAGGAAGAGGGTGGCCATATTTATCTATGGCAACTCCTCCTGCAATAAGATCAACGTAGTTGAATTTATGATTAAACTTTTCGCCGATTTTGTCGAGTACTTTGGTGGCACTGTCCACAATTTCAGGACCTATGCCGTCACCTTTTATCAATGCAATTCTAAAGTCCATGTTAACCTCCAAAGGCATTGTTCTTAATTGAGTTTATTAGTCCGCCATTTTGTATAATGGTCTGGATAAAAGGAGGGAAGGGAGATGCTTTATAAGTTTTGTTCTTGGTTTCGTTGACGATTTCACCTTTGTCAAAATCGACACGTACCTTGTCACCTTCGTCCATTTCATCAATGCATTCCGGACATTCAATAATTGCAAGCCCGATATTTATTGCATTTCTGTAGAAAATGCGGGCAAAGCTTTTTGCAATTACCAGTGAAATGCCACTTTCTTTTATTACAATTGGGGCATGTTCTCTTGAAGAACCGCATCCAAAGTTTCTTCCTGCAACAATTATGTCTCCTGGTTCTACCTTGTTCTTGAAATCAGGATCAATGTCTTCCATGCAGTGGGAGGCAAGTTCCTTTTTGTCAGTAGTGTTAAGGTATCTTGCAGGGATAATGACGTCGGTATCCACATTGTCGCCGTATTTTATAACTTTACCGTAAGCATTCATTGTTCGTCTCTCCTTCCTATTCCATTACTTCTCTTGGATGAGATATCTTGCCTGTGATAGCACTGGCAGCAGCCACATAAGGGCTTGCAAGATATACTTCGGATTCAACATGACCCATTCTACCTACGAAGTTCCTGTTGGTTGTAGCAACCGCTCTTTCTCCTTTTGCAAGGATTCCCATGTGTCCACCAAGACATGGTCCGCAGGTTGGAGCGGAGACCACGCATCCTGCATCCATGAATATCTTCAGGTAACCCTTTTCAAGGGCTTCGAGATAGATCTTTGGTGTTGCTGGTATTATGATTGCTCTTACGTGACTCGCAACGTTTCTTCCCTTTAATACTTCTGCTGCAACTTTCAAGTCTTCAAGTCTTCCATTTGTGCAGGAGCCGATTACAACCTGATCAATCTTGATGTCATCAAACTGATCAAATGTCTTTGTGTTTTCTGGCAGGTGAGGGAAGGCCACAACAGGTCCCAGTTTTGAAAGATCTATTGTATATACCTCGTCATATTCTGCATCTTCGTCTGCCTTGTATACATCTGGTTCTTTTGCTCCAACTTCCTTGAGGAATTCAAGGGTTGTTTCGTCCACTTCGAAAATGCCGTTCTTTGCACCAGCTTCAATTGCCATGTTTGCCATGCTCAGTCTTTCGCTCATTGAAAGATACTTAAGACCGTCGCCTGTAAATTCCATGGATCTGTACAAAGCACCGTCAACACCAATAATTCCAATTATGTGAAGAATTATGTCTTTGCCCATCAAGTACTTGCTTGGTTTGCCTGTCAGTACAAACTTGATGGCAGAAGGAACCTTGAACCAGGCTTTGCCTGTTGCCATGCCACATGCCATATCAGTTGAACCTACACCAGTAGCAAAGGCTCCAAGGGCTCCATAGGTACATGTATGGGAGTCCGCACCTATTACCAAGTCACCGGCGGTAACAAGTCCTTTTTCAGGCAATAGGGCATGTTCAACACCTACATTACCACCTTCGAAGTAATTGGTGATGTTCATTTCCATGGCAAACTCACGGCATTGCCTGCACTGTTCGGCCGCCTTTATATCCTTGTTTGGTGTAAAGTGGTCCATAACAAGCGCTACTTTTTCCTTGTCAAAAACCTTGTCCAGGTTCAATTTGTTGAATTCATTTATAGCAACGGGAGATGTAATGTCATTTCCCAATACCATATCCACGTCCACAAGCACAAGCTGTCCTGCAGTCACTGAATCAAGATTTGCATGTTTAGCCAATATTTTCTGAGTCATCGTCATTGCAGACATTCTTTATTTCCTCCTCTTCACATAATGATAATTTGTATTCTATTGAGTCTATCAGGGCAATCAAGCTTGCCTCTATTATGTCATTTGATACACCAACACAGGTCCATGTCTGTTTGTTGTCGGTGCTCTCAATCAAAACGCGTACTTTTGCCGCAGTGGCCATTTCCTGATCCAGTACACGCACTTTGTAGTCTGTAAGTCTTATAGTCTTTATGACGGGGAAGAATACACTCAAGGCTTTTCTTAAAGCCTGATCCAGGGCATGAACCGGACCTTTGCCCATAGAGGCTGTCATTTCCTCCTGGCCGTCCACGGTTACCCTTATGGTTGCAGAGGACTGCATTTCGCCATTTGGAGCAGGGAACTCTCCAATGGTTTTATAGAAGTCAAGGGTAAAGTGGGACTTGTGACTACCTAAAAGCCTCTTTACCATAAGCTCGAAGCTGGCGTCAGCTGCTTCAAACTGATAGCCAAAGTGCTCCATCTCTTTCAGTTTTTCTAGTATAAGGGAGGTCTCAGGACAATCTTTTGTCAGGTGTGGACAGATGCTTTTAACCTTTTCAATTATAGCTCCTCTTCCCGAGACCTCGGAGGCCAGGAACTTTCTTTTGTTCCCTACAGCTTGTGGATCTATATGCTCAAAAGACATGGGCATTTTCAATACCCCGTCTATGTGCATACCTGCCTTGTGTGCAAATGCGCTTGAGCCAATGAAAGGCCTGTTGCTGTCTATTTGCACGTTTGATATTTCAGCTATGCTTCTTGAGATGGTGTAAAGCATGTCAAGCTTTCCACTGCACTCATAGTTATATTTTAATTTCAGGTTTGGTATGATTATGCTTAGGTCTGCGTTGCCACATCTTTCACCAAACCCAATAAAGGTGCCTTGGACATGGGTTGCACCTGCTTTTACTGCCAGCATTGTGTTGGCAGTGGCACAACCTGCGTCGTTGTGGCAGTGGATTCCAATACGTGCATTTTTAAAGGTTTCCTTCACTTTCTTTGTGACACCATAAACATAGTCGGGCATGCAGCCGCCGTTTGTATCACAAAGGCAGAGGAGGTCCGCACCTCCATCCAAGGCCGCTTTTAGAACAGCCAAGGCATAGTCTGGGTTTGCTCTGTATCCGTCAAAGAAGTGTTCTGCATCAAAGAAAACTTCCTTGCCCTTTGACTTCAAATATTCGACAGTATCCTTGACAATCTCCAGGTTTTCCTCAAGGGTTGCTTTTAATATTTCTTCTACATGCAGGTCCCAAGACTTGCCGAAGATTACAACCACGGGAGTGTTCGCTTTGAGGAGGGACTGGATGTTTACGTCCTCCTCTGGTCTTATTCCTTTGCGTCTGGTTGCTCCAAAGGCACAGAGTTTGGAGTTCTTGAGGTTTAGTTTGGAGACTTTATCAAAGAACTCCAAATCCTTTGGATTAGAACCTGGATTGCCTGCTTCGATGTAATCCACACCGTAGGCGTCCAATGCCTTCACAATATTCAGTTTGTCACTTACAGAAAAGGAAATTCCTTCTCCCTGTGCGCCGTCACGCAGCGTTGAGTCAAGTATTTCCACATACACTTTATCCATATAGCTACCTCTATTTCAAGTCGTATAGTTTGTTTACTCCGTTTAAGTAAGCAAGAATACTGGATTCAATAATGTCTGTTGACAAACCTCTTCCGGTTACCACATGATCCTTCATTCTTAGTTTTACTGTAACCTCGCCAAGGGCGTCTTTTCCATCGGAGACGGAATGAATGGAGTAGTTCTCCAATGAGTCGCATATCTTGCCAGTTATCTTATCAATTGCGTTGTATGCCGCATTGATGGGACCGTCTCCAATTGACACTTCCTCGTACACGATGCCTTCCTTCTTTAGTCTTATGAAGCAGGTTGAGAACTGGTTGTTGGTGTGGACATCGAAGTATTCGAGCTGAATTGTTTCGTCCGTACGCACCTTGTTGTATATCAAAGCTTCAAGATCCCTGTCGGTAATGTATTTCTTTTTATCGCACAGTTTCTTAAACCTTTCAAAGTACTCATTGAGCTCTTCCTGGGTGAGATTGTAGCCCATCTGCTTCAAGCGGTCCTCCACAGCATGCCTTCCGGAGTGTTTTCCTAAAACCAGCTTGGACTGGGTGATGCCCACATCCTCTGGGTTCATTATTTCATAAGTGGATTTCTCAGCAAGCACTCCATGCTGGTGTATGCCGGATTCGTGGCTGAAGGCGTTCTGCCCGACAATTGGCTTGTTGAGAGGCACGCTTTGACCAATTATGTTGTAGACAAGTTTGCTGGTTCTGTTTATCTGTTTTGTATTTATATTGGTATAGCATCCTAGCGAGTCTTTTCTTGTCTTGATGGCCATTACAATCTCCTCAAGAGCCGCATTGCCTGCACGCTCGCCAAGGCCGTTTATTGTACATTCAACCTGGGTTGCTCCTGCCTTTATACCTGCAATGCTGTTGGATACAGCCATGCCAAGGTCGTTGTGGCAGTGCAGCGAAACATCCACGTTTTCAATGCCAGGCACGTTTTCCATAAGGTAATGTATCAGCTCATACATTTCGAATGGAGTCGTATATCCTGTTGTGTCAGGAATGTTTACAACAGTTGCACCAGCTTTGATGGCAGTATGGATTGCTTTTGCAAGAAACTCTTTTTCGCTTCTTGTGGCATCTTCTGCAGAGAACTCCACGTCAGAGCAAAAGTCTTTTGCATATCTCACGCAGTCATCGATTCTTTCTAAAACCTCGTCTGGACTCATTTTCAGCTTATACTTCATATGAATGGGGGAGGTGGCCAGGAAGGTATGTATCCTGGGGCTCTGTGCCTCCTTTACTGCGTTGTATGCAGTTTCAATATCTTTATATGTGCATCTTGCCAGACTGGCAACAGTGCAGTTTTTAAGAGTTTTTGCAATTGTTTGAACCGACTCGAAGTCGCCGGGTGAAGCAATGGCAAAGCCAGCTTCTATTACGTCAACACCAAGGAGTTCAAGTTGCCGTGCTATCTCTATTTTCTCACTAAGGTTCATACTGCACCCTGGTGCCTGTTCGCCGTCTCTCAAGGTTGTATCAAATATTTTTATGCGCCTATCCACTCTAATACCCTCCTTTTATGTTACTATTGCTCCTTTGTCGGCAGATGACACGCTTCTTGCATACCTTGCCAGATATCCTGTCAAATCAGTCTTCTTCTTAACTTGCATCTCTTTTTTGCGTTTTTCCATTTCTTCTTCACTTACATCCAAATCAAGTCTGTAATTGGGTATGTCAATAACGATTGTGTCGCCTTCTTTTACATATGCAATAGGTCCTCCGCTGGCTGCTTCTGGAGAGATATGTCCTATCGCCGCACCTCTTGTTGCACCGGAGAAGCGTCCGTCAGTAATCAAAGCAACATCCTTGTCAAGCCCCATTCCTGCGATTGCTGAAGTAGGGGAGAGCATTTCCCTCATACCGGGACCGCCTGCAGGGCCTTCATATCTAATTACAACGACATCGCCCTTGTTGATCTGGCCTGCAAATATTGCCTGGATTGCTTCTTCCTCACTGTCAAACACTTTTGCTTTTCCTCTGTGGGTTAGCATTTCTTCTGCTACGGCACTTCTTTTTACCACCGCACCATTAGGTGCAAGATTGCCAAAGAGAACTGCAATGCCGCCCGTTTTGGAGTGGGGATTGTCAATAGGTCTTATGACTGTGTTGTCAGATACTCTATATACTTCATTGTCCAGATTTTCACCCATTGTCTTTCCTGTAACGGTAAGAGCGTTTTCTTTTAACAGATTGGCTTTTCTCAGTTCTGTCAGCACTCTGTATACGCCGCCTGCATTGTATAAATCCTGCATGTGGTGAGGACCTGCCGGTGCCAGTTTGCACAGATTTGGAGTTGATGCGCTTATTTCGTTTATCATGTTGAGATTTAGTTCAACTCCAGCTTCGTTTGCTATTGCAAGCAGGTGAAGCACGGAGTTTGTCGAACATCCTAAAGCCATATCCAGCCTTAGTGCGTTGTGTAAGGCGTCCTTTGTGAGGATGTCTCTTGGCTTTATATCTTTTTCAAACATCTCCATAATCTGTTCTCCGGCTTTCTTTGCAAGTCTCAATCTTTCTGAATAAACTGCAGGAATTGTTCCATTACCTGAGAGAGCCATTCCCAATGCCTCTGACAGGCAGTTCATTGAGTTTGCTGTAAACATTCCGGAGCAGGATCCGCATCCGGGACAGCTCTTGTTCTCAATATCTATGAGTTCCTGTTCAGTAATTGATTTGTTCATATACGCACCCACTGCCTCGAACGAGCTGTTAAGGTCATAGCCATCCAGTGAAAGCATTGGTCCTCCTGATACGAAGATTGAGGGAATGTTGAGTCTTGCGGCTGCCATCATCATGCCGGGGACTATCTTGTCACAGTTTGGAATGAAGACCAGTGCATCGTAGCAGTGGGCATTTACCATGCATTCGATGCTGTCTGCAATCAGTTCCCTTGAGCAAAGGGAATATTTCATACCTTCGTGTCCCATGGCAAGGCCATCACATACCGCAATAACATTGAACTCGGAGGGGGTGCCTCCCGCAGACAGCACGCCGTCCTTAACTGCACGTGCTATCTGGGGAAGATGTATGTGTCCAGGAACTGTTTCATTGAAAGAATTAACTATTCCTATATATGGTTTTTTTAGTTGGCTGTCGGTATAACCCATAGCCTTGAGTAGGGCACGTTGAGGTGCTTTTTCTACTCCTTTGGTTATATTATCGCTTCTCATTTTTATTTCCCCTTATTTTTGCCAGCTCATTTTCTTTCTAAGCTCAGCTCCTACTTTTTCTACCTGATGCTCGCTTTCCTGCTTGCGCATTGCGAGGAAGGAAGGTCTGTTAGCCTGGTTCTCAAGAATCCAGTTGCGTGCAAAGGTGCCGTTCTGAATCTCTTCCAATACCTTTTTCATTTCCTTCTTGGTTTCCTCGGTGATAATGCGGTTTCCTACAGTATAGTCACCGTATTCAGCTGTATCGCTGATGGAGTAGCGCATGAAGGATAGTCCGCCTTGTACAACAAGGTCAATGATGAGCTTCATTTCATGAATGCACTCGAAGTATGCGCTTTCAGGCTGATATCCGGCTTCCACCAATGTTTCGAAACCTGCCTTCATCAAAGCTGCTACGCCGCCGCAGAGAACTGCCTGCTCGCCAAAAAGGTCTGTTTCGGTCTCTTCCTTGAATGTGGTTTCCAGAATGCCTGCTCTTGCTCCGCCAATGCCTTTTGCGTAGGCCAGTGCCAAATCTTTCGCATCACCAGTTGCGTCCTGATAAACTGCAACGAGGCAGGGAACTCCTTTTCCTTCAAGGTACTGGCTTCTTACCGTGTGTCCAGGTCCCTTTGGTGCAACCATGATTACGTTCACATCTGCAGGTGGAACGATTTGGTTGTAGTGAATGTTGAATCCATGAGCAAATGCCAGTGTCATGCCTGGTCTTAAGTTTGGTTCAATGTCTTTTTTGTACAGGGCTGCCTGCTTTTCGTCATTAACAAGAATCATTACAATGTCAGAGTTCTTTACAGCTTCTGCTGTAACCATTACATTAAGACCGTCGTTCTTTGCTTTTTCAGCTGACTTTGAACCTTCATATAGACCAACAATTACGTTTATGCCACTGTCATGGAGGTTCAGAGCATGTGCATGCCCCTGACTTCCATAACCCACCACAGTTACTGTTTTACCTTTCAAAAGCTCCAAATTACAATCGTTTTCATAATACATTTTTGCCATTTTAAATTACCCCTTCCATATTTATTATTGTTTATTCATTGTCCTCTTCATCTATGCTCAAACTTTCCTCGCCTCGTATTACAGCAAGGGCACCTGAGCGGCATAATTCCAAAATCCCGAAATCCTCACAATAGTTGATGAATGCGTCAACCTTGGAGGGTTCACCTGTCATCTCAACTGTCATTGAGTCTGTGTGAAAGTCTACCACCTGGCCTCTGAAAATACTTACCGCAGTGTTTATTTCCGCTCTTCTTTCACTGCTCGCCTTTATTTTTATCAGCAGGTGTTCTCTTTTAACAGTATTGTCATCAGGCATTATCTGTACCTTCTTTACATCATGGAGCTTTGCCAGCTGCCTTACTATCTGCTCCTTGACGTATTCGTCGCCTGTAACAATTATGGTCATTCTTGAATATTTAGGGTTTTCAGTAACTCCTACGTTCAAGCTGTCTATGTTGTAGCCTCTGCGGGCAAAGAGACCGGAAACCCTTGTCAATACACCAAAATGGTTGTTTACAATAGCGCTGAGTATAAACTGGTCTTTTTTCATGAATTTCACTCCATTCACTTAATAATTATGTCGTCTATTGATCCACCTGGTGGTATCATGGGCAGTACCATTTCGTCCATTTCAATGTGACAATCGATAAGCACAGGTGTATCTATCTCAAAGGCTGTCTCAAGGGCTTTGTCCAGTTCTTCCACAGTGGTTGCACGCAAGCCGGTTGCGCCGAAGGCTTCTGCCAGTTTGACAAAGTCGGTCTTTCTGTTCAGTGTGGTGTTGGAATATCTTTTTCCATAGAACAGACTCTGCCATTGTCTAACCATTCCCAGTACCTTGTTGTTCATAACCACTATTACAAGGGGGAGGTTGTAGCTCGTTGCCGTGGCAAGTTCGTTAAGGTTCATGCCAAAGCTTCCGTCACCGGTGAATAGAACTGTTTTCTTTTCGCCTCTTCCTATGCAGCTGCCTATTGCAGCTCCCATTCCGAATCCCATGGTTCCAAGTCCGCCTGAGGTTGCAAACGTGCGTGGATTTCTGAATTTGTAGTACTGTGCAGTCCACATCTGGTGCTGTCCAACGTCGGTTGCTACCGCTGTATCAGGGGTTGTGTATTCCTGAACCTTTTCTATTATTGTTCTAGGCACCAGTTTAGTTTTGTAGTCGTCGGGCGTTTTGGCATGCTCTTTCATTTTTTCAATCTCAGCAAACCACTCCGGATTCTGTCTTGGCTCCACTTTATCGGTTATTGCTTTCACCACATCATTTAGGTTGCCAAGTATACCCAGGTAAGTTGTTACGTTCTTGTCTATCTCTGCGCTGTCAACATCAATGTGGATTATCTTCGCATTCTTTGAATACTTGGATATGTTTCCTGTCGCTCTGTCGCTGAATCTTACACCAACAGCGATTATGAGGTCAGCTTCCTGCTTCGCTCTTGATGCGTGGTAAGTACCGTGCATCCCCGTCATGCCAAGCATTCCCTTGTAGTCAGCTGATATTGCGGATAGCCCCATCATGCTGCAGCCAATAGGTGCGTCTATCTTCTTTGCCAGCTCAAGAACCGTTTCTCCTGCATCTGCGAGTACAACGCCTCCGCCACTGTAGATATATGGTCTTTTGCTGCTATTGATAAGTTCCACCGCTTCTTCCACAGACTGTTTGTTTGTCTTAGGGTAGGGGAATTTGTTTACAACATCAGCCCTTTCGAAATCACAGGAGGCTGCTTGAACGTCTCTTGGTATATCTATCAAAACAGGACCAGGTCTGCCTGATTTGGCTATCTTGAACGCTTCCCTTATGACGTTTGCCAAATCCCTTACGTCTTTGACGATGTAGTTGTGTTTTGTTATGGGCATTGTGATGCCTGCAATGTCTACCTCCTGGAAGCTGTCTCTCCCAAGTAGTGAAAGAGGAACGTTTCCTGTTATAGCTACCAGGGGAGTTGAGTCAAGATACGCATTGGCTATTCCCGTTACAAGGTTTGTTGCGCCAGGACCGGATGTTGCAATGCATACACCAACTTTACCGGTGACTCGGGCATAACCATCCGCAGCATGGGCTGCTCCTTGTTCATGTGCAGTTATGATGTGTCTTATTCTGTCGCTGTTTTTATACAGCTCGTCATAAATCACCAATACCGCACCTCCTGGATACCCGAACACAGTATCGCAACCCTGTTCGATTAACGTCTCAACAATTATTTGTGCACCGGTGAGTTTCATTTTGACTTCTCCTTTCTACTTCTTATTTTTTTGTATCCTTGTTCCTTATTTCAACATGTCGTATTTTTCCACTTATTGTTTTTGGCAGCTCATCTACAAATTCCACTATTCTTGGATATTTGTAAGGAGCAGTTACCCTTTTCACATGGTCCTGAAGTTCCTTGGCAAGTTCGTCTGAAGGTGTGTATCCTCTTGCCAGAACGATTGTTGCCTTGACTACCTGGCCTCTGATTTCGTCGGGAACTCCTGTTATGGCACATTCAAGCACTGCAGGGTGTTCCATAAGGGCTGATTCAACTTCAAAGGGTCCTATCTTGTATCCGGAACTTTTTATTACGTCATCTTTTCTACCGACGTACCAGAAGTATCCACTTTCGTCCTTGTACGCCAGGTCGCCGGTGTGATAGATGTTGTTGTTCCAAGCTTTGTTGGTTGTTTCTTCGTCTCTGTAATAGCCTCTGAACATTCCCACTGGACGTCCCTTTGAAGTGTTTATCACTATTTCTCCAATTTCGCCGGGCAGACAGGACTCGTTGTTGTCGTTTACTATGTCAACGTCGTAGCAGGGTGAGGGTTTTCCCATGGAGCCTGGTTTTATCTCCATTCCTTTGAAGTTGCCCACCAAGGCTACAACTTCCGTTTGACCGTAACATTCTCTCATTGTTATGCCTGTAGCTTTCTTGATTTGGTTGTATACCTCCGGGTTCAGTGCTTCACCTGCAACAGTCAACTCTTCAAGAGATGACAAATCATATGCCGACAAATCTTCTTTTATGAAGAATCTGTACATCGTTGGTGGCGCGCAGAAGGTGGTCAGCTTATATTTTTCCATTATTGAAAGGATTTCGGTTGGTATGAATTTTTCCATATCATATACAAAAATCGCACTTTCTCCAAGCCATTGACCGTACATCTTTCCCCAGACAGCCTTTGCCCATCCTGTTTCCGCAATTGTAAGGTGGAGACCTCCTTTTTTGACGCGGTGCCAGTGTATTGCTGTTATTATATGTCCTAAAGGATAGGTAAAATCATGGGCTACCATTTTTGGGTGACCTGTTGTGCCGGATGTGAAGTAGAGTATCATCATGTCATCGTTTGTTGTTGCCTTGTCTCCGGTTGGTCTTTCAAACACATCCGATTCCTTTTCTATTTCTGCATCCAGGTCATACCAGCCGTCTATTTCCTTGTTGCCGAGTCCACCTGCAAACATCTTTAGTTTCAGAGTGGGGGAGTCGTTTTCAGCTTCATCCACATGCTCGCATACTCCTTCGTCGGATGTGCAGATTATGCATTTTATATCCGCCCTGTTGTTTCTATAGACGATGTCCTTTGGTGTAAGAAGGTGGGTTGCGGGTACTGCAACTGCTCCTATCTTGTGTAACGCCATTAGAATGTACCAGAACTGATAGTGTCTTTTCAGTATCAGCATAACAGGATCGCCTTTTGTTATTCCCATGCGAGTCAGGTAATTAGCTGTCTTGTTTGTCAGCTCCTGCATCTCCTTGAAGGTAAAAATTCTTTCATGGCCTTTGTGGTTGCACCAGACAAGTGCTTCGCCATCCGGATTTGTTTCTGCCAATGCATCCAGTACATCATAGGCAAAATTAAAATTGTCGGGTACTTTGATTTCAAGGTTCTGTTTTAAATCATCATAGTCTTTGAATTCGGTTCTGTTTACGTAACTTTTGTAAAGTGCCATTCAATTTTCATCCTTTCAATATTTATTCATTTATTTTGTGGGATTTTGTTGGAATCTATAGTCTTGAATTTCGAATTTTTGTGTACAAAAAAATCCGTCTCTTTTTGAGACGGAGAATATAAGCTTCTACCGTAACCACTCAAAAGTACAGATTCAACAAAATCCTGGCTTGTAACGGAGCCTTCCGGATAACACTTACTGGACCAAAGTCGTTCGGCGTATCAGCTCAGGAGGGATATGCTTATAGTATGATTACCGCCGATTTCCACCAACCATCGGCTCTCTGTGGGCTCTGTACTACTGCAGGTCTCCTTCACAGCTTTTTATGCGGTTTCGGACTATTATATATTTGTGCTAAAGCGATGTCAATAGCGAGTTGTAAACAAAATGTTAATTTTCAAACACATAGTTCAGGCGGCCTATTGGAGCACAGTCTCCATCGGTGTAAAACTGTTCAATACGGTATATTTCCGTTCTTGAATCAACCCATTTGAACAGAATCCTGAACTTTGAACCAGGTTCAATACCCAAGGCATACTTTGGTATCTCAATCATTATTTCATTACCATCATATTTATACTCCAGCATGCCGCATATTTTGAAAGTATCTGAACTCATTACCTTTGCATCCTCAGTGCACTTTGAAAGGGAAGTCTTTGTTTCAGAGTACTGGTATGCATTTACAAGGTAATTGTATCCGTGGAAACGTTTGTCGTCGTTTTTGCCTTCGTTAACGTTAAGGAACAGGTTCATCCAGGTGCTCTGGTAATCGTATCTTTCAATAGGTGCCGAGGTTTTTGCGTAAAAGTATATTTTGTGCTCATCATGTAAGACTCTTGACTCTATTATTTCATTCCTTCCGGTATTGTTTGTATATACCGTATCGTAACCTTTGCAGTTTCTGCTCATAGCACCTTTGGGGAAGTCTCTGTATACAACCTTGCTGCGGTTAAAACGGGCAAAACAGTCAGCAATGCTGGCAGTCTCCATTTCCTC
>DUPL01000089.1 GCA_012838385.1 Clostridiaceae bacterium | reverse complement strand
TCTGGAGCCATGTATCAAACAAAAGCGTATGAGCTTCATTAAAAGTAGGCTCATTTGAGATGTCTATAAAGATAAAGTCCACACCTGCAGCAGACAGCATGTATGCATGTTTTCTATACACCCATGCATCCGTGTTTCTGTAATAGCCGAAATATGGTTCTGCCCAGTATCCTTCTCCACCTTGAGTTTCCAGGTACTGTTTAAGTCCATCGATTCCTCTCTCCAAATAAATTTTGGTATTATCCTGCACTTTAAGGCCCGCACCTGTAACACAGATGAAATAAAAGATTCCCACATATTTGTCCTCTTTTATTTCTCCAACTTTATCATATGTAGGAGTTGTCCTGCCAAGATCATCGGATGCCACCCAGTATGAATAGTCCACATCCCTCATTGGGCCTTCAGGCAAAGTTTCATCCACTTCCACATGTCTGAACTTTAGATTGTCCAAATATCCGTAAAAATCCCTTGGTATTATGTTAAAGTAGCCGGTAGGATAAATCTTGGATTCCTCCGTTGAGTCAATTACATTGTCTGACTTGTCTGTAAATGCAAGATAGCCTTTTGCATCATAAAGAATCTTTGCTACAACATTGTCGTCAATAAGTATTTCAATTTCATTTCTGTTGTCATTTATCTTGTATTTATGAACTTTGTTTGTCTCAACAGGAATATCAATGCTTGCAGTTATACCGCTTTCGTTCTCATCAATAACAAGCTCTCCTGCTTTGAATGAAAGCCATATACCGGGTTTGTCTTCAGTTGCAGAAACTCTCTGCAGCCTTATGCCAAGCACAAGTTCTCCTTTGTTGTCTTTTTGCAGCATGTCAAACTCAAGAAAACCGTCTTCAAGACCGTAGCTGTCACCCAAACACACACTGCTTCCAAACCTGAAGCTTTTTCCGCCTTTGGCATACAACCTTCCGTCTTTTATCTCCATATTTGCTCTATCTTCAATAATCAGAGCTTCATGAGTAAGATAAAAGCTTAGTTTCTTTTCCTCGAAGTCAAATTCATAATCAATCTCTTTAATCTCATACCATCTTTGCTTTTCATTTTCCTGATTTGCATATGTATCTCCAAAAGTTATTGCAAACAGATAAGCCAACAGGAAAACCAGTACCAATGCTCGTTTTCTCATATTCTATCACCTTTTTTTATAAATTCTGCAAACCTTAACCAATCATATCTACTGACATAATGGGTTCCCTCTCTTAAATGATAACCCACTCTGCCTTCAGAAAATACATCACCAGGTCTGGGAAAACTGTCTTCACTTGCAAAACCATCTATCCCATGCAAACAATATACTTTGTCAACCTCTTTAAGAGTAATGAATTCATTAAAGGGATCCGCCCATTTATCCTCTATTGCACTGGAAACATACAAATATCTTGGACAAATCAAGGACAATAGAAAATGTTGATCAAAAGGCATTTTTTCTTCATTGTCCATGTATTTTTTGTAGTTTTCACAGAACCAATAGCCAAACCGGTTGCAAATATCCTTTATTCTCTCTCCCTCTTTGCCTCTGGATATGGCTGCACCGGAACAGCCTGAATTATTTGAAATGACATATTTGAAACGCTCGTCCAGAGCTCCTGCAAGCAAAGCGGTTTTGCCTAGTCTTGAATGTCCCATAACGGCAATATTGTTACTGTCCACATAATCAAATGTACACAACAAATCACAAACCCTCATTGCGGCAAAAGCCCACATTCCAATTTTACCCCATGTCCATTTGTTTCTGTCATACATAGCTGCAAGTCCACTTTCAAAGTCATCATCAGTTGTAACATCCTGATAGCAGAAAGTAAACACTGTTAAACCCAAATCCAACACTTCCTCTGCTGGATAGTATTTATCAGGTATGTCAGGCCTAAATGCAATATGTACAACGGCTGGATTCTTTTTATTGCCTTTTGGCTTTACAACATTTACAGGAAAAGAAAACTCGCCTCTTTCTGTCATAAAACATAAATCGTAAATCAAATGCTCTCCTTTTCCAGCAAAATCATTATGTACTCTCCTCATGTCCTTTACAAATACATTATCAGGCCGAGGAGGGATCGTTCCATACTCTTCTTTCAGAATTACATCTATTATCTCATCTCTTCTTCTCTCCCAGTCATTCACATTTTCAACAGTACTGCCATCATCAAACTTAAACAGCTTGGGCAAATTCAATTGCATTAATCTTTCATTAATCATCAGATCACCAAATTTATTTTTTCCATGGATATTATATAGCTTTTTTAAAAAAGATACAACCTGACAAAATTGGATATCTCAAAGAAAAAAGAGGCATACATTAATCAATGCAGCCTCGAATCTGGCTCCTCAAGTTGGACTCGAACCAACGACCCTGCGGTTAACAGCCGCATGCTCTACCAACTGAGCTATTGAGGATTATCCCTAGTTAATAAAATTCTACCATAACAAAAAATGAAAATCAATACATTAAAACAAAAACCAGGAGATTTCAATTTCAAATCTCCAAGTTTGAAAGAAATTATATAATGACACCAATACACTAACAACACTGTACAATAGAATCATGCCCACTAGTGTATGTTATTATTCAACAAAACCAAACTTATCATTAAATTCAATCAGGATACCGTGTAAATAATCATCCATATATGTCACAGCTTTGTCTGCCAATTCCTTTGGAATACCATAGTAAGCTTCAGCAATGCTTCCTGAAATTGCTGCAAGAGTATCACTATCGCCTCCTAAAGCAATTGCATTCCTGATTGCATCCTCAAAACCTTCTGACTCTAAAAATGCGGTTATTGCCTGAGGAACTGAACCCTGACAAGTAACATCAAACTCATATTCGTCCCTTATATCATCCAGAGAAAAGTCTAGTGTGTAATAGTTTTCATTTACATAATTCCGAATCTCTTCTATCGATGAACCACTTTTGGCAAGAAACACGCATACCGCTACAGCCTCTGCTCCTTTCAATCCTTCAGGATGATTGTGGGTTATATACGTTACCTTGTATGACAGGTCCTTGACTTCTTCAATTGTCTTTGTTACATAACCGACGCTGCTAACCCTCATTGCACTACCATTACCAAAGCTTCCATAAGGATTGTGTTCCCCAGAAAGAATCCATGTAAAGAATCTATAACCATATCCAGCACGTGGATACTGTCTTCCCAGTCTTCTCATCCAATACTCTGTGATTTTGTCAAGTTCTTCATAATTACCATTACATTCAATTAATGCTTTGGCAACAGCCAAGGTCATTACTGTATCATCTGTAAAATGGCAGTGTGAAGAAAACAACTCAAACTCTTTACTTTTCATACGTTTATTCCCAAATCTTGAACCAGCTATATCCCCAATAATTGCACCCAACATATAAAACACCTGAAACTTTTTTATAATTATACCATGTAATCAACAAAAAAGAGAACCATCCACGATATCGGATGATTCTCTATGGCTCCTCAAGTTGGGCTCGAACCAACGACCCTGCGGTTAACAGCCGCATGCTCTACCAACTGAGCTATTGAGGAATATGTTTTCGGCGGTCTATACCACCGAATATTTTTATTCTTTGAATTCAAAAACGCACAAAGCCATT
>DUPL01000088.1 GCA_012838385.1 Clostridiaceae bacterium | reverse complement strand
GAAGGATACTTTGTGGATAAGGACGGCAATGTCCTTGGAAAACACAAAGGCATAATCCATTATACGATTGGTCAGAGAAGAGGTCTCGGGCTTGTGGATAAAAGACCACTATATGTGTGTGATATAAGGCCTTGTGACAACACTGTTGTAGTGGGTTATGACGAAGATGCATACGGAACACATCTTGACGCAACGAATTTAAACCTTATACTAGAAGATGTGCTGGAAGACTCTGCGCGACTGAAGGCGAAAATCAGATACAACCACAAAGAGGATTGGGCAATAGTCAGAAGAACTGGAGAGAATTCCTTCAGCGTTGATTTTGAGAAACCTCAAAGGGCCATTACAAAAGGGCAGGCGGTTGTCCTTTACGATGGAGATACGGTCGTTGGAGGCGGCACAATATCTTAAGCAAGAGGTTGAGTTATGGAATATTTTTATTTGGCAGTTGCCATATTGGCCTTTAGCATTCAGTTCATATTCAGCAAGAAATATGAACTGATGACAAAAGGCGGCGTAAAGTCTGGGGTATGGTTCTCTTTTGTCAAAGGATTCATAGCTGTTTTTCTATTTTTGATTTTAAGTGGATTCAGCATAAGAGTTACTGCCAGCACCATATCATGGGCCTTGGTGTACTCCGTTGCCACGGTAGTCTGCAGTATATGCTCCATACTTGCAATAAACAGAGGTTCCGTTGGCAAGGTGACCATGTTCCTCTTAAGTGGAGGTCTGATACTTCCTTTCCTTGCAGGTGTTCTCATGTGGGATGAGAAACTTGGTTTCATGAAGATTATCGGTACCCTCATAATTTTTTTGGCAATAATCATTCAAAACATAGGCAGTGAGAAGAGCAAGGAAGGAACTTTCTTTTTCATTCTTTGTATGGTAGTTTTTACAGCTAATGGATTAATAAGTGTTGCTTCAAAGGGTGCGGAAATATCAAAAGGCAGGGTTCCTACAAACAACTTTCTTTTTGTATGTGGAATCTTTATATTCCTAATATCTTCAGCTGTTCTACTTGTCGTACATAATGACGGGTTTAAACTTCCAAGGTTTCAATTCAGACCAATTTTTATTGTTCCAATTGTTTTGTATACTGCAATGAATTCCACAGGAAACGTTTTCAGCTTGTCGGCAGCTAGAGTAATGGATGCATCGGTGCAGTTTCCAATACTCAGTGCGGCAATTGTAGTTATTACAGCTTTTTTGGCTTATGTATTTTTTAAAGAGAAACCAGGAAAAAAAGACCTTTTGTCAATAGGCTTGAATACACTGGGTATACTGTGTTTCCTGTTTGTTTAAATAGTATCCGAGGTTCCTCTGTCCGGGATTGAGAAGGCTACATTGTCAATCTTTTTTATGGCATTGCTTACCTTTCTTATATCATTAACCGGATTGTTAAGTTTGATTACAACACCTACATTACCATTGGTGCCGCTTTTTGGCGGCATTATTTCATTCAGGGTAAGATCAAGGGATAATCCTCTCAAATCATCAAAGACCTGATTTACATTTTCGCTGCCTATAATCTCGAAATATATAAAGCTGTCGGTATCCTTGAAAAGAAGGGACCTGTCTAGCTTTTTAAGCAGAGTCATGACTATCAACACAATGACAGAGCAAACAATTGCACCTTCATAAAAGCCTGCTCCTATCGCAAGCCCAATGGCAGCAGTGCACCACAGGCCTGAAGCAGTTGTAACCCCTTTTATATGTCTTCCGCTGCGGACCATTATTGCACCAGCACCGATAAAACCGATACCTGATACAACCTGCGCTGCAATTCTAAGTGGATCAGTAGTTAGATCTATGACTTCCTTGGCAAATATGCCAATAAGCATAGTCATGGTTGCTGCCGTGCAGACAAGGATATGGGTACGCAGGCCTGCCGCCTGACGGTTCCTTTCTCTTTCAAGCCCAACAAGACCACCTAGCAAAAGCGCCAAAAGAAGCCTTATAACCACAGTCAGCAAACTGAACTCTCTAAGGGTATCAACAAATTGAAGCATCAAATCACCCCTTTTGTGCAATAAATAATAATGTATTTTATCACATTTTTGTGTGAAAACAAAATGGTCTGAGTAAAACGGATTGTCCAAATTGCAAATCTGTATTAGTATATGAATAGACTATGTGAAACAGGAGGATTGTATGAGAGTTAATGTAGAGGATGTAATTAAAGCGGTGAAAAATGCAGCAAAAATCCTTACAAGGGATTTGGGTGCAAATGAGAGTGACATGGATATTGAAATAAAGGCGAGCAACCGTGATGTGGTTACGAAATATGATCTGGAAGTGCAGAATTCCTTGATTCACGAGCTGGGAAAGCTGTATCCCGATGTACTGGTAATAGGAGAGGAAGACACAAAAGACAGTGGCCAAGTGGGAGAGTCAAAGTTTGTCCATGAATTCTTTCTCATAGACCCGGTGGACGGAACCACAAACTTTGTACATGATTTCAGACACAGCAGTATCTCCGTTGCATACGGAAAAGACGGAAAAATCTTGCTTGGTGTGGTCATGAACCCCTATACTAACGAGATATTCCATGCAGTGAAGGGAAAAGGCGCATACCTTAACAACAAGAGAATACATGTAAGCGGGCATGGCATAAAGGATTCCCTTGTACTTTTTGGTACTTCTCCCAGCACCAACGATACCCATGACAGAACCTTCGATATTCTGAAACATGTATTCTTAAATACTAAGGATATAAGGAGAACAGGTTCAGCAGCCCTTGACCTTGGTTATATTGCAGCAGGAAGAGCGGATTTCTTTTTTGAATTAATTCTTCATCCTTGGGATTATGCGGCAGGCATAATACTTATCCAGGAAGCAGGTGGCATTATAAGCGACTTTAACGGAAACGACATTCCGTTAGACAAACCTTCAAGTGTTGTGGCAGGAAACCCTGATTCATATAAAGACGGAATAAAGCTGTTAAAGGAGGCATAGGCAATGATATTCAAGCCAAGGACAGGGTGCATGTGGGACCCTACTGTTATGTATATAAACGGCAAATACTACATGTTCTCAATGTATAAGGAAAAGCATACGGATTTGGATAATCACATGTACATGGCTGTGTCGGAGGATGGAGTTCACTGGGAGGATGTGGGTGCCGTCCTTGAAGACACAAACGGTGTTTGCAAGATGTTTGTGTATGAGACAGAAGAATACGTAATGGTTAACTTTGGGAGCTTTAGTGAGAAGTCAAGAGCCAACAACGACACCTTGAGATTCTACAGAACAAAGGACCTTAAGGAATGGGAATATGTTGGCAAAGCCTCACCTGATACAAGATGGTATAAAGGCGAAGGCAGATACGACCATATGTATGTATTTAAAGAGGGAGACACATATTATGGCTATCCTGTGGCGACTCCCAAGCCTGAATTCAGATCCTGTTTCGGCATCCTTACAAGCAAGGATGGAGTAAACTGGACAAGCTATAAACCTCCCGTGATAGAGTGGGGCGGCATACCTCCCATCAACTGCCTTGAAGGCGGTGGAGTTGAGAAAATAAACGGCAAATACT
>DUPL01000087.1 GCA_012838385.1 Clostridiaceae bacterium | reverse complement strand
TTGTGAATATGCACCATCTTCATTTATTTTAACAAGTTTTTGTGCGTAATCCTCTCTGAACTCTCTCCATGTCCAGTCATTGGATGGCAAATCAAGTCCTTCCTCAGAAAGAGCATCCTTGTTTGCCACAAGCGAAAGCCTGGCATAATCGACACTCACCATGTACAATCCTCCGCTATACGTTCCTGCATCGTAAGCTGCTGAATAAATATTGCTAAAATCAAAACCCAGATGTGAAGCATATAGATCGAGCTTTATCAATGTTCTTGTTTCTACCAAATGGGAAAGCCTATCAGCATTAAACACAAAAACATCACCAATGTCTCCTGATGCAATCCTTGCATCCAAATCTCCACCAAGGGTATCCAGCGAAACGGATGCCTCAGGGCATGTATTTTCAAATTCCTTAATAAAAGCATGATATGACAGCATCTCCTTCTGAGTTGTAGCCTTAACTGACAAGGTCACGTTGCCTTCCACGGCAATCTGATACTGATGCGGAGTATGATGCGGTATGTTATAGCCTCCACAGGCTGTAAATCCAACAACAACCGCCATCATCATAAACACAACTGCAGCTGTCTTGAAAGCACTTTTCATAAAAAACTCCTTTCAAAATAATTATGAATCCGCCTCGTCAAAAGTCCCCAAAGCTCATTTGCTTTGCGTTCCATGTCATATAGCGAATCTACAAAGTGTTTGCAACCATCAAAGTGCTGTTTTAGCATTTTTTCCCATGATTCTTCGATTATGAATGCCACTTCGGAAGGAATCCTCCCCTTTATTATTCCAATCGTATCGAGTTCAGGAAAACTTACAAATGCTGTACCAAAACCATAAACACAACAAGTCCTGTTTTTACAGTACGTTTCATATGAAAGACTCCCCTCAAGAGTGTTTGTTCGGTTATTACTACCATCATTTTATACCACTGCCTTGTTTCAGGTCAATGCACAACCCCTGCTTTTTTTAATATTTGACTAAAAATTTACATTATGTAAACCTTTGTGCAATAAATAAAAAGAGCTAAGCAATTAGACGAAGTTACAGGTATGAGTCTATTATGGATTCCTTATCAAATATAAAGTAAGGTCGTCATTAACCGGATCGATTGAACCAGTCCCGTCGTCATATACATTGGTATGCTCTGAATCAGTGTATAATGTAAAATTATCATAATACTTCACACTAAACATTGAATCTTTTTGAATTTCAAATTTATCAAACAAAGCATTCCCATTTCGCATTTCAATTATTGTAACCGTAACAGTAGTGCCAAATTCATAATCTCTTACGAAACTTGGGAAGTCATGACCATATGATTAAAGAAGTCATTAACAAGGAAATTTTCCGTACCACTCCACCGTTAGAGATCAAGAAATTTCTGCTGACTTTTTACTTTTAGGAATTGCCTTACTAAGATGACTGCTACAAGCGCAATAAACAATAAAATTGCTATAAAAGTTACGATTGCTTTGGTCAGTTGACCTGAGTTGACATCATACAATATCGTTATATTTCCGCTTGAATCAGTTTTTATCAGTTGTGAGTATGATGATGCAAAAAAGTTCAGGAATCCCATTTGATTTCTAATAGAATAGGAGTTTTCACCAATATATACATGGTCTTTTTTAGCTATGTCGTTCCACAGAGAATTATTTTCTATGCTACTATCCTCAGCTCGAACCATATCAATTAATTGTCCAGCTGAAGTTAATTCAACAATTATTGAACTCCTTACTAATAGCAATAAAATATTATCATCATTCCATTGTATAAAAAATGAGCCATAATTTGAAAACTCAAATACATTCATTAACTCTCCATTTTTATTTAATACTACAATTCTATTATCTTTAAGACCTAAAAGAATATTTTCGCTCTCAGAAACATTAAAACTTACGTTGGCGATTCAATTTTATTCAAAGAAATGGAATCAGAAAGTGATTTAATATTTATATTCTCCCATATTTCACTCTTCTCTTTGTCCGATAAGGTCGTTGTTTCAAATCCTTATGTTGTTATAGCGTACACAGTCAATCCTTCAGAAAGTAGAATCAAAAACATAATACATACAGTCATAATAAATTTTTTATACATATTTTTGCACCTACCATTCCATTATTCTAATATATATATTTCTCATAACATCAAAAACATTTAATTGAGTCTGGTTCAATGTCGCAGTTTCTCCCCATTCGACATGAAATTCACTACCACGGGTTCCAAAACCAACATTAGATGTTGCACCAAAATATGTTTTATTTAATGTTGAATCTGGAATAAAGTTAAAATCACCTCAGGAAGCAATAGGAACTCCATATACTGGAGCAGCAATAGAGCCGCCTATTCCTTGTATTGCGACATTTCCTTTTGTATCGATTGATATTCCTCCTTGCAAATTAAAAATAACAGCATTTGAAGAACCACTTACGTTAATCCCTTGTGAATAAGTCGCATCTACTTTGGGCAAAGCTTTCTGATCTTTTTTACCACTGGTTTTACATCTAAACAACAATACTTATTCACTTAACTTATATTTTTTTACAACTGTTCTAAACATTGATTTTCCACAATACTCACACACTTGTGTAGAACCATCTACTATAAATTGCATATTTCCACATTCCTTCGAGCACACTGCAAATGAAATATATATTTCATTTGGAAAATCTACTGATTTATCATCAATTTCTATATATTCATTAATAGGGTATCCTTCGAGTTTAAACTTATCTTTATTCATGTTTTCCTCCATAAATAATAATTGATTATTGTTTTCCATCTCATACTTGGTTATTTTATAACAACATTAGATATATAAGCACAGCAAATAGTATAAGAATTCAACAAACTAAACTCATATATGCATCTTATAGATAATCCCCATTTCATTGCAACATAGCAGGACTTCCGGTTGTTACTAACACTACAATACCAAATATTAATGTAATTATAGTTACAATAGTTGCACCAATATCTACATCAACAGATGAATAACTCCCCAGAGAATTTCCATATCGATCCCAACGTTTATCGCTATTTTGTCATTCCAATGTCCATCTTGAGCTCCATCACCTCTATCAACACCGGCTCCATGTGAGCAATCATCCCATGTAAGCTTCCCGCCATTCTTACCATTCCAATACTCTTCAGGGTTACATTTGGGTTTCTTACCTCCCAAAGAATAAGGTAATTCTGGCCATTTTGAGGGAGGTGTGGCTGGATGTTTTCCAATGATAAATTATTTGCTTCCCAATAATAGTATCCATATGGGTCAACACTAATAACTGGATTATTACCACAATAGGCAAACATATTGCTCCCAATAAATCCTTGCCCAGTAGTAACATATGCATCCGCATTAGTCCCGTCTCATTTTCATAGTTAGTAACCCTTGTACCTTATTGGATTAATGTATCCTATATGTGATGTGTTGTTCGTTACATCATCCCCATTCTTTATGCTAAAAGCTTTCTACAGACATCGTAATGGTATTATTCCACCTCGTTGAAGTTTTTGTCAAGTATGGCAGATATATCAATACTGCATCCGACCTAATCACTTTATACAAAAATATGGTATAATTATAGGAAATATAACAATATGGAGCATATAATGGATTGTTTCAGAAACTTGGAATGGAAAAAAGATATTTTTGGATATATAAGACCTTTCCTTACAAAGGAAATAGCATTAAGGTCCATTGAATTTGCCGATCTTAACTATCACGGAGAACTAAAGCACTGGATAAAGAGCGATAACACCGACTATACCCTTATACGCGACGGAGTTATTACAAAGGATTCAAAAAGATGGTCAAGGCAGCCAAGACCGCTTGAACACCTGGTACGCACTATTAGGGAGGTGTATGTCACCAACTCCAGCAAGGTGTTGGTGCTGGGCAGCAAAGTTGATGAAAACAAATATGTTATAGGCATAAGTTTTTCAGGAACAGTATACAACTCAGAGTGGCTGAATAATTTCAAGGTCAATATAGTTAACGGGTTTCATCAAGGTTTTCTTGAGATTGCCCACAGATTTGACTTGCTTTCCGATAAAATCGAATTCCCCAACATTTCAAAAGAATTGGGAGAAGAAACAGTATTAACTTTGGAAAACATTCTTCAGGAATGTACAAGCCCTGATTCAAGATTTTTGTTGTGGGTGACAGGACACAGCCAAGGCGGCGCTGTTGCCGGCTGCTATATTGTCGACTGTCTATCAAACAGAAATGTTTTACATGATAACATTATAGGAGTAACCATGGCCACTCCGACCATTGCCCATGCCAGGATAGGAAGAAGCACAACAAACTACCCAATATACAATATTATTAACGAAGAAGATATTGTAACCAGACTGGGAAGTCAGATAAGGTTTGGCGTAGACATCTGCTACAAACCCACCGAGGAATTCAGAAGAAGGTTCTATACAAACTATCCGAATCCCCTTTACCATAACGACATGGTCAATGCAAGAGATTTTCTTAAGGAAATAAAAAATACGCCTGATGCAATAGAGCTTGCTCATGCGATACAAAAACTTCTGTCCGAGTACAGACCTGCAAAAAACGGAGACAATGAAAAAAGGCTCCAGCATAAAACTTTAAAACGCTTGATGACCTGGCTCATATTCAATCTGTTTTCAACACAGGTAGTTGCAAGTGAAGCCTACAAGGAAATGACCGGCCGCGATATTGATGAAAGCAGAATCAACTACTGGTATAAAAGAATCGTTGATTTGTACGATGGCAACAAACTGGCCGGCCTTAGTGAATTTGTGACACAAGCACACATGCTGAACTTCGAACAATTTCACACAACTGGTCCGGAACACTGCTATAGAGGAATCGTATTATACGCCTGGGACCGGACTTGTGTGCGCTGCTTTAAAACGGATGATGCAGGATACAGGTATGTGGAAGTTGCTTCTCTGTGGCCAAAATCAGAAAAAGGAATTGTCGGATTCCTGGGTAGACTGTTCAGCAAGAGAAAGAAGAAAAAGAAATAGCTATATATTGCTCTCCTGTTCGTACTTTTTTTTGGTAGCCAGGCCACCCCTGATATGTCTTTCGGCCTTGTTGATATCCAACACTTTTCTCACCTCGTCTGCCAGGGCAGGATTCAATTCCGGTAGTCTTTGAACACAATCCTTATGAACAGTACTTTTCGAAACATCAAACTTCCTGGCAGCTGCCCGAACTGTACACTTTGTCGACAGTATGTACTCCGCTATCTCATAGACTCTTTCTTCTATATAATCTTTCAATGATAAGCCCCCTTTGAGCTGTGCCTGCTTTTGTCTAATATATATGAGCAGGATTGTTTTAATATTCCAATTGAAAAAAACAACTCAAAGGGGAATAGCATTAAAAGATTAAATCAAAACTTTTTGAAAGAATTAGGTCTTTTAACTCCTTCTCATTAACAGGTAAAAAATCTGTAAAAATACCTCCCCTGCCCGCATGGTGGACCTTGTGGCAGTCGGTTCCGGATATGCCAAGCAGATTTAACTTCCTGGCATAATCAACCGCCTTGTAATTTCTTGAATCATGCTCCGTATGTAGATTGTATACCTCAATGCCATCCACAAATTCCTTCGGAGCAAGTTTCATATGGTCACGAAAGGGATGTGCCTGGAAAACAGCCAAATCGTACTCCTTGGCAAGATAATAGAATTCTTGCAGGGATAATTTGCAAAGCTCCTTTCCATGTCTCAGAAGCCTTAAAACATCTCCATAAACGAGATAATCGTTGTATGATTCATCAAGCCTTACTTCCGCACCCAAGTAAACTTTTATTCTATCCTGGGCAGCCAAAAGCGCGTTTTTGTACCCTTTGCAAAACCTTGCCAGAATATCTCCGATATCCTCCAAATCGCTAAACAAGGGACCGGAAAAATGGTCAGTTATAACTATCCCGTTATAACCCTTCTGGACATACAGCTCTATCATTTCTTGAGCCGTAATTTTCCCACAGGGGCTCACTTCACTGGTATGGCTATGTAACTCTATCCTGTACTTTCTCAAACACCTTCATCTCCCAGTTAAATATTGCTTTTTAATTGTAGCAAATACATGTTGATAATTGCTATATAAAGTGTTAATATTGAAAAAAATGAAAAGGATCTGAGGAACATGAAGAAAGTTTTAAAAGACAGCAATCAGTACATAAAAGACAGTATTGTTGATTATGGTGATTTCAAACTGTTTCTCGACCTGGATAACGGTTTTTCAAAAAACAATCTTATTCCGCCAAAACAAGGCAGTGAGCATATTATAAAAAAAGCGGAAGAGTATTTGAATCACCCTTATCCACAACAGACAGCCTCCATGTACATGGAATTCAAAAAAAACGGAAACAGAACAAACTATGAAAAACCGTATTTCAAAAGACGCGACATGCTCTTTTACTTTCTCCTTGCCGAATGCATTGAAAGAAAGGGACGTTTCACAGACAATCTGATTGATTTATTATGGATGATACTTGAGGAAAGCACCTGGGTGTTGCCTGCCCACAACGGTCACATGCCCCACTCAAGTTATATATGCCCTCTTCCCTACTGTTTCAAAGATGAAGTCGACTATATCGACCTTTTTGCGGCGGAAACCGGTGCTCTTCTTGCATGGGTATACTACCTGGCAGAAGAAATCCTAAATTCAATAACCCCCGTTATAGCAAGCAGGCTGCTATATGAGCTGGACAGAAGGATAATAAATCCGTTCCTTATCAACGACGATATGTGGTGGACTTCACTAAAAGGAAATGCTGTGAACAACTGGAACCCCTGGATAGTATCCAATGCTCTTGTTGTCTGTGCACTTTGTGTAAAAGATACAAATAAAAGGGGAGTTTTTGTAGAGAGAGCCTGCAGAATGCTGGACGGCTTTACTAAACACTATCCGGACGATGGTGGATGCGACGAAGGCCCCTCCTACTGGAATGTTGCAGGTGCTTCATATTTTGACTGCCTTGAACTGATTTACGATATGACAGGCGGCAGAATAGATGTGTTTTCAAATCCATTTGTAAGGAGAATTATGGAATACATAATGCACATGCATGTCGTTGACAACTTCTATCTTAACTTTGCAGACAGTCCCGCAAAAATTACAGTGGACTTTTCTGCAGTTGCCCGAATGGGAAGAAGAACAAAATCAAATGACCTTGAAGCTTTTGGACTTGCACAATATAATCTCACAAAACCCTGCATAATATCGCAAAGAACATACAGGTCAATAAAATCCCTTTATGATGTGCCGCAAAAACAAGGCGCAGAATACACGGCAAAAGATGCCGCACTCCCCCAGCTTGGAGTTATGGTTCTGAGAAGTGACAAATCCCTTTTGGGAATAAAGGGAGGACACAATGCAGAAGGCCACAACCATAATGATGTTGGCAACTTCATTGTCTTTGCAAATTCAAATCCCCTCATTATAGATGTAGGTGTAGGCACCTACACAAAAGAAACCTTCAGCTCCCAAAGATACAGTATCTGGACAATGCGTTCGGAATACCACAACCTTCCCAACATTGCAGGACACGAGCAAATTGCAGGTTTTGCAAAAAGAGCCACCAATTGCGTATTTGATTTGCATAACAGAACCTTCAGAGCAGAGCTTAAAGAAACCTACGGTTTTGAGAAACTTGTTTCCTACACAAGGGAAGCCAGAATGTATGAGGATGGCTGTATTGAAATTATTGAGGACATAAAAATGGAGGAAAAATCGGATGTGAATTTCCACCTGATGACAATTGATAGACCAAAGATAGGTGAAAACTGTCTAATCTTTGAGAACGGAAAGGTAGAGTTTGACAAATCTCTTGAAGTTTTTGTAGAGCAAATAGAGATGAATGACGAAAAACTTTCAGGCGTGTGGAAAACAAACAGCGTATTCAGAATACATTTGAAAGCAAAGGATATCAAAGAAGGAATATATCACTTCAATATATTCCCTCAATAGTAGTAGAGACTCCTTCGTATGACTTGAAAAGCTCATAAACTTCTTCGTTCTCCTTCTTTATGGAGATAATTTTATTATCCTTCAGAAAACAATGGCGGCTTTCGCCTGTTGCCCGTATTTCTCTGCTTTTCAAGTCATATACCTCGTAACCAAAGCAAAACTTTACACCACTGACCATTTTCAGGCATGTCACTATGAAAACCGTATCACCAAATCTTGCAGGTGATTTATATTCACAGTTTAAAGACACAACAGGTGATATGATTCCTTTTTTCTCAACGGCATCATAACTCATTCCCATCTTATCCAAATAGTCAATTCTTGCCTCTTCAAACCACCTTATATAATTCGAGTGATGAACCACTCCCATTTGGTCCGTCTCATAATACTGCACTTTATGAACATATGCTTCCATTGCTCCTACTACAATCCTCCAATTTATCTCTTGAAAATATCATTAATCAGCAGAATTGGGATATTTCTCTTGCCTGTTATGTTCTCGGAATTAAAGTAAACCTTCCTATTATGCAAGTCTGCTGCACAAACCGCAATCTGCGCAACAATGTCCTTTGATTCATTGTAATTGAAATAATCCCTAACCTGCTTGTATTTGTCAACCTTGCGTTTGTTTACCCCATCCAGTACAACACAGCATATGCCGGTTATGGCCTTGATAGCCATGTCATTATCAAGATAATACCTTGTCAATGTATTCTCCAAACTTCTGACCTTTTTTAAATTAAATTCTTCCTCTTTAACACAAAAAGCAGCCTTTATGTATAAACCATCCTTCAAAGGCTCTTCAAGAACAAAAACATCAAACAAATCAGGAAGACTTACCACATGGTATCCAAGATCCTTCAACGACTTCCCAAAGCCTTCAGACAAATTGTCAAAAGGCAGTTCTATTTCATTTTCCTCCTTGTACTTCCACATCACTTTTTTGTACCCGTACGTTTTGGAAAGCACAAAGTGCAAAACAAAAGAAAGAATGCAAACCAAACCCCCTATGACCAACACAACAAAGTTGTTGATATTGGTGACAATAATACCTGTTTCAAAAAGAATATACATTAAAATACTTATGGGAATTGATAAAATTCCAATCGCAATCAAAGAGTTGACAAAATTATAATAAAACTTGTCCTTCACAAATAAACCTTCCTTCAATTATTAATATACCTTACTTCTTCTTCCTTGCCCGTCTCATTGGAAACCAGCGCCGCTTCAAGAATGCAGTTAATATTCAGAGAATCCAAAAGCTTTGCCCCCTTTTCAAGCTCTGTGTCGCCTTCATACACACTCTGCAAAAAGATGTACATTGAATGCACATGTCCTCTAAGCCAGCTGACGGGAGCCTTGGAACTTGGAAACACCCCTCCAGGATACTCGTACTTGCCTATGCAGTCAATTACTGTATACCCAGATTCTCCTCCATAGGGACTTGTCTTCTTTGAGCCATCAAAGAAATACAGTTTATTCGGTTCCATCAAATTAAACTTGATTGCTCCCTTGTCTCCATGTATCTCTATCTCCAAATCATCATTGGTGCCAATGGTAATTCTGCTTACTGTAATAGTTCCAAGGCCTCCATTTTCAAGCCTTGCTATCATGGAAAAATGCTCATCGCAATCCGTTATCGCCTTGTTCAGTATATGCCCCTTGCCAATAACCGACTTTATCCTGTTTCCTGTAATGTGAGTGATCAGATCCACCACATGGGAACCCAAATCATACAAAGCGCCGCCACCACTCATCTTCCTGTCTCCCCTCCATCCATAGCTGGACCTGTTCAATCCGGAGGAATGAAGATACCTTCCACTAAAACCCACCACATTACCTATTCTACCCTCTTCCACCAATTGTTTCGCCCTCATGGTGGCAGGGAAATATCTGTTGTTGAAAACAATACCACAGACATTTTGTGTATCTTTAAGTACGTTTTGCACCATAATCGCCTCATCCCTTGTGGTGACAGCAGGTTTTTCACAATAAACATGTTTCCCATTCCTTACAGCTTTAATAATCTGCTCTGCATGCATGCTGTTGGGAGTGCATATGGATACCACATCTATTTCAGGGTTTAATACAACCTTATCATAATCCGTAACTTCATATTTGAACCCGTACTGCTCTTTAGCCTTGTTTGCATTCTCTTCAGTTCTCGAGCACACGGTATGCAGACATGCCTCAAACAGCAAGTCACTATAGAAATACCTGAGATTAGAGATTGCATAGCTGTGGGTTTTACCCATAAATCCGGTACCCACGACAGCCACATTTATTGTCTTCCTCATGGGCAGCCTCCTTTTTTCCCATATTATATCCCAAGGCTGCCCATTTGGCAATTCTGTTGAAGTATACGACTCCCATATGATATAATTTTTCATATCATATTAAAGAGTGTGATTCTATGACCAGTTTTAAATTCATACATACAGCAGACATTCATCTTAAAAACATAAATGATGATGCTTATGATACCTTTGTGAAAATTATCAGCCTGACTAAAAACAAAAACATTGATTTTCTGTTAATAGCGGGGGATCTGTTTGATTCTGCCAACCCTGATAAACACCTGGTAGACAAGGTTAAGGAACTCTTTGAATTTATAAACAATTGCAGAGTGCTCATTACCCCAGGAAACCACGACCCCCTTGTATACAATTCTCCTTACCTTGCAGAAGAATGGCCCGAAAATGTATTTATCTTTAAAGAAAAGCTTTCTTTTGTAACATTGGGAAACATCCGCTTCTATGGAAGAGCCTTTACAAGTCACTTTGAGGAAGATAGCCTGCTTGCCAAGATAAAGCTTGATGGAAGTTACGCAAACATACTAATCATGCATGGTGAAGTAACCACCAGTTCCATGTATAACCCAATTCCCAAAAATCTTCTTGATGAAATTGGGTTCGACTACTGTGCTCTGGGACACATCCACAAACCCATCGCAAACGCTGCATACACCTTTCCCGGCACTCCTGAAGGAAGAGGCTTTGATGAGATTGGAGAATTGGGGATAGTTGTAGGATACATTGAAAAAGGAGATGTAAACACTAAATTTTATCCAATAAGCAAAAAAAGATATGTCATAAAGGAACTGGACATAACAAACCTGATTAGTCATGACGCAATACTAAGTAGTATAAATGAAGAATGTACAAGCTCAAAAGACCATTACCGGATAATCTTGAAAGGCACCGTGAAAACAAGTCCAGACACTAAGGTTTTGGAGTCTGTACTGTCTCCATATTACGCTCATATGGAAATTATCGATGAAACAGTTATGAGTATTGACTATGAAAGGCTCAAAAAAGAAAACACATTAAAAGGCATCTTTTTAAGAAACATGCTGGACAAAATGAGAAATGAACCGGACAACAGGATCCTTGCTGAAAGCTTGATGCTTGGACTGAAGGCTTTCGATGAAGATATTGAGGTGTAGAACATGTATATATCAAAGATAAGGATATATGGTTTTGGTAGATTAAAGAATCTTGAGATGGATTTCTCAAAGGACATAAATATTATTTACGGGCCTAATGAAAGTGGCAAATCCACAATCCTGGCATTCATCAAAGCCTGCTTGTATGGCCTTTCTTCAAGAGGCAATTTAAGCGAAAGAACAAAGTATGCGCCTTGGGACAACCCTCAAAGTTTTGGGGGAGAGATTTTCTTTGAGCATGAGAATAGAAAATACAGATACATATGCACTTTTGGCAAATCAAAGCGTAATAATGAGTATACATTATACAACGAAACCACAGGTGAAAAGGTTACAATTCCAAGTGGCATGTCTTTGGGAGAATACATTTTCAATCTTTCCGAAGGCGCTTTTGATTCCTCTATTTTCGCACCCCAGCTGCAATCAAAAATCGATGCATCCAGGGACAAAGATGGTCAGATAATGTCATTGATCGCAAAGTCGCAAGTTGGCGAGGAAGAATCCATCAATATTGTTGAAAGAAGACTTAAAAATGCAATGGACACCATAAAAGCCCCCAGATCCGGAAAAGGCATTTTGGACAAGCTGTATGCACTAAAAAAAGAAAACGATGATGCTTTTAACAAAATAAAGGAGGAAGAGGACCACCTCAAGATGATAAAGATAGAGCTTGAAAGTCTTGTTGCGGAAAAAGAGGAAATTGACGAGAGAATAAATTTTTTCTACGCCAAGGAAAGAATAAGGCATAGAAACATGGTGTTTCAGCAGATGTCGAAAATTGACCACCTGCAGGAAGCCATGCAGAAAACTTCCGAAAAAAGGGCAAAACCATCCTCCAAGATCTACTACATCTCAACCCTTCTTTTATTGGTTCTTTCCGGAGTACTGTACTTTTTACCCATTCCCACTCCTTTTGCCTTTATACCCATTCTTTTTGTAATGGTTTTGTCAGTACTTGCCTCAAGACAAAAGAACGAGGTCAACAAGGCAGCCATGACTATGATGGAGCTAAAAAAGGAAACAGAGTTGCTTGAGCACATGCTTCAAGGAAAAGATCTGTCAGAACATGAAAAGGATTGGAAGAAGGCAGAAGAAGTATTAAGGAATTCAAAAGGCTTTGAAGAAGAGAGCATTAATGTGCTGGTAAAAAGGCAGGAAGAACTAACCAAAATGATTGCTTTTAAAAACGCCCAAATACAGACCGCAAAGAGTGCGTTTGATTATGCTTCTCTTCTTGAAGAAAAGAAACACCTGAAAGAGAAAACAAATTACTATGAGGATAAATATAAAGCTTTGGAAATAGCTTATGAGACCGTAAGGGATTCATACAGTCAGCTGCAAAACCTTTTCGGTCCGAAAATAGCTGATGAAACAGGCAAAATATTAAAAGTTCTTACAAACAGCACTCATGACAATATAAGGATTTCGAAAGATTTTGACATATCCGTGGATGAGGAAACAGGCTACTTCCCTCACCAGTTCTACAGCGGAGGTACCATTGACCAGGTATATCTTGCTTTCAGGCTTGCTGTAAGTAAAATTATTGCACCATATGGAGCACTTCCTTTGTACCTGGATGACCCTTTTGTGCAGTACGACGATGAGAGACTAGAAAGTGCAATGTATTGCATAAAAAAACACAACAGCATTCACAACAATCAGATTATTCTTACTGCTTGTCATAAAAGAATACTGCCGCATGTAAAAAACATACGGCAGGTAAATTTAATAAATATTTAAGCTGTTTCAGAATATACGTAGTTCATTCTGCCAATGGGAGCGGCATCTCCATCGGTATAGAAGGACCAGAAATCATCTTCCTGATAATTGTCCGCCCATTTGAACTGGATATCTATTTTCTTTCCTTTGAGTCCCAATGCTTCACGAGGAACTGCGATTTGAAGTTTGTTACCTCCATATTTAAAGCTAAGCTTTGCAGCTTCCTCCCAATTGAACCCTCCGGTGCATTTCTCAAGATACGCATCCCAGTCAGGGTTCTTTCTGTTTACAACAAAATCGTATCCATACCAGTTATCATTCTTTTTGTTTCCGGTACTGATGAACAAGTTCATCCAGTGTTTGTCTGAAGGATGGGTCAAATCCTCTTTTGTTTCCACATAGAAATATATGAAGTTGTCATCATGGGCAACTTTCATGGTAACAATATCATTTCTGCCGCTTTCATTTTTGTAGGTTACATTGCCATAACCTCTTGCATTTCTGTATGCTGTATCTCCGGAATAGTCCGTGTACACAGCCTTTGCATTGTCCCACTGGTCGAACCCGCCGCTTATGTCAATTGTAAGGGTTTCAGTGGCATTCACAGGGGGTCTTGCACCCTTGAACCTGCGTATGTTATGTATCATCTGCAAATAGTAGTTGTCGCCATATCCGTCCTTCATAGGTTCTGCATCACGGCTTGTGTTGATGTCGCAAGCGTCAACAAACAGAAGAGGTTTGTTGCCTTTTGGTCCCCAGTTTCCTGCAATCCATTCGTTCCATCCAGTTACGAATATGATGTCGGGGTCTTGTGAGATTGCATAATCCCACTGCTCCTGGAAGTTATACCCATGAAGGTAAGCGCCTTCAGATTTGTCGTTCTTGCCCTTGTGATATGAGCGGGTCCAGTTGGTGTCGTCACCGTAAAGGGCTGTGTCACTGAAGGCCACAGTGCTCTGATGCTGCGCTATCGACACACTGATAATGGTGGTGCCTAAGGATTTTCCAAACACATGCTGAGGTCTTTCAAATGCCATCCATGGGAAACCATCTTCATGGTAGAGCATTTTGCCTGTGGAATCCTTTTCATTAGGCCACTGACTATGTTTTATGGTAAAGAATTCTTTAACCTCGTCACTGGTGTTGGGGTCTTCAGGTCTCCCAATTATCAAGGGTTTTCCATCGAGGTGGAACCAAATATCCTTGTATTCAGGATGTTTTTTATAAACTTGCTCGTATGCCTGGTTCATTCTCTTCCCCGTATCCGTATTGGTATAGAATACAACCTTTGGCACATCCCAACCCTGCTGGTAGTACTCGTAAAGTATTGCCATAAGTTTTAATGCCGTGTCTGCATATACGCTGTTATTTGTAGTATCAAATACAAGAAAGTCCACATCTGCATCCGTCAGCATTTGTACATGCTTTCTAAGCACCCATTCATCGTTTGCATAGTAGTAACCGAATAATGGCTCTCCCCACCAGTGCATTACGCTAAATCCACCCCACAATTCCGGTTTCCATGCTGCCTCCGGATCCGATGCCATTATCTTCGTAATATCATGCACTTTGGAGGTGTCACCGGTCCCATGCCATAAGAAGTAGAAGACACCTACATATTTGTCTTCCCTGTATTCTTTGGGAATCCGCTTGTCTCCCGGCATTGCAAGGATTCTACCAAGATCATCTACGGCAGCGTAAGTACCGTTTTTCTCTGAAAACTCTGTTCTTTTCTTTTCAAATACAGAACAACTTGAAAGAATAATTGCGAGAATCATAAACAATGACAAAGCCAATGTCGTTTTTCTGTACATGTCGCAAGCCCCTTTCCTAACTATTTCTGATGAGTATATATTAATAGATATTTCATAAAGGGTCAACAGGTAGCGATTTGAAAATTTCTTGTATAAAAATTCCGAATATTGCAATAATAGACCATGTAAAGTTGTTTTACAAAGAATAATTACAATTATGGAGGACGAGATTTTATGAAAGCAACAGGAATTGTAAGAAGGATAGATGATCTCGGAAGAGTCGTTATCCCTAAAGAAATACGTAGAAACTTCAGAATCAGAGAAGGAGATCCTCTTGAAATATACACAAATGATGAGGGATTGGTAATCTTAAAGAAATACTCCGCAATGAGCGAACTTGCTGACTTTGCCTCTCAGTATGCGGAAAGTCTGGCAAAGACATCGGGATACATTACATGTATTACAGACAGAGATTCTGTTGTAGCGGTTTCGGGTGCTCCAAAAAAAGATTATCTGGATAAAAGAATTACTCCCGAGCTTGAACGGATAATGGAAGAGAGAGTCACTGTAATAGCCAAGAACAAAAGCGAACGCTCAATACCTGTTCTTGAAGGAATAAGCCATGATGAGTATTCCGCACAGGTGATTACCCCCATCATTTCTCACGGCGACCCCATTGGAGCTATTATCATGCTTACGACCGACACCCAGGCTACAATGGGCGATCTTGAAAGCAAACTGACTCAAGCCGCTGCAAATGTTATTGGCAGCCAGCTTGAGCAATAAGAATAAAGGAGACCCGAAATAAGGTCTCCCCTGCTTTACATATTTATTTGTCATCATCTTCGTCGGTGTTGAACATTATTGTAATGTAATCTTCCACACTCTTTTTGATAACATCATCGTTTCTTTCTGTAAGCTCATACGTCTTGTCTGTAAGGAGCTGTTTTGTCTGCTTGTCAAAGGTATCGTTCTTGTACCCTTCCAGAACAGTATTCTTTACTTTTTCATCCTCAATGGTCTTAATCTCTTCACACATCATGACATGATAGCCAAACTGTGTTTCAACAATCTCTACCACATCAGTAACTTCCGTCTGCTTAAGAGCCCACTCCTTGAACTCCTTTACAAAGTTTGAGTTCTTGGATACATCATAAAGGCCAAGATTCGAAAGGTCTGTTTCATCTGAGTATCCTTTAACAAGAGCATCAATCTCATGTTCTCCAGATTCAACCAGTTGTTTTACCCTTTCAGCCCTTTCAAGCTTCTCAGCTTTTTCCTCATCATCCAATGGCTCGCCTTCCTCGTCCATGGTGGATATGAGTATATGCCTTACTGTAACAATTCTATAGGTATCTTCATGCTCCTCATAGAATTCCTTGAGTTCGTCATCCGAAGGCTTGAATCCCTCCATTACATCCTTTGCGTAATTGTTGGCACATTCCTGCTGGATTGCGAGTCTCTTGTAGTCATTGACATTCATGCTGTACATAAGCCTCATCATTTCGTCCCTTGTTTCTACGCCATACTCCTCTCCATATACTGAAAGGTAGTAGTTGACAAACTCGTTTATGGAATCATATTGCTCCTGTTTTTCCTCATCAGAAAGCTCATGACCTGCTTTCACACCTTCCAGGTACGCAATTTTGAATAACGAACAAAGCTCCACAGCTCTTTCAACAGCCTTGTCAAGACGGGAAACGCCGTCATCATCCTTTTCGTTAAGAAAACCCAACATTAGCTCGTATGTTTCTTTTTCAGATGCATCGTCCGGTATTTCGAGGTCGGTATAGTCAACTTCCTTCAATGCATCATACAAAAAGTATTTGAACTCACTGGCATAAATCTCAATACCCCCTATTTTAGCAATATATTCAGTTGTTGCGGGTTCGTCATTTTCCGAAGGATCAGCTGTTGCAGTCGGAGTAGGGTCGCCATCTTTATCATCCTTGTTGCAGCCAGCCAAAAATGTAACACCCATTACAATAGCAAGTAAAATTGCCAAAACTCTTTTTCTCATGTTTTTCTCTCCCTTGTCATTTTTCAATAATCCTGTACATCTCACCGACTTCGTCTTTCCTGACGGTCTCGGAAACCTTAAGTATCTCAATTTTAGTACTTCCATTTGCAAAGCCTATTTCAACCATGTCGCCCACCTTTACATTATAGCTTGCCTTGGCGACCTGCCCGTTTACTTTCACCCTGCCTGCATCGCATGCTTCATTAGCTACTGTGCGCCGCTTTATAATTCTCGAAACTTTAAGAAACTTGTCCAGTCTCATAAGCATTTATGTTGCTCTATCTTTTCCTCCAGCACATTTGTCAGCGCAAGAAACGGATCTATGCCTTTTTCCTCAGCTATGGCGCATATGGAATAAAGCATTGCTCCTACCGACTTGCTGTCGGAAAAGTCTATCTCAACATCCTGTCCCTCCTTTCTGTGCCCCGCCTTCCTGATTTTCCTTGCCACCTTTTCAGCCCTCATTAGTGCGGGAAGGTTCTTTGGTATATCCTTAAGCTCTTCATAAAGAGAACTTATTTCCTTCTCCTTTATCTTCATCTTTTCCCAGTTTGCAAGAGCCTCTTTAGGGTTATTGGCAACCACATCTCCAAATACATGTGTATGCCTGAATATCATTTTTCTTGCACATTTGTCGGTAACATCCTCAAATTCAAATTCGCTGTTTTCCTCAGCAATAATGCTGTGGAATATAACCTGTAGAAGAACATCGCCAAGTTCCTCTATTAGTTTGTCCTTATTACCACTGTTGATGGCATCCACCGCCTCGTATGCCTCCTCAATCATCGGCTTTACAAGGGACTCATGGGTTTGCTCTCTGTCCCAGGGACAGCCCTCGGGTGACCTCAACACTCTTATAATCTCATACAGTTCGTCCAATGTATATTTCTCGTTTGAATCCTTTATCTTCATATTCCTCACATTTGCCTTTTTGTTATAAATAACTATAATTATATTGTTAATCGATTGTTTCTTAGGTGTAACTTTTAAAAGTATACCACAAAACACAGGAAAGGTTGTAAATAAAATATGTTTTTTTTATATAAATTCATGTCAAAAGCTCTTACCGAGGCTTACAAATGCAAACAATCAGGCGACATTCCTGTAGGTTGTGTAATTGTAAAGGATGGAAACATAATCGCCAGAGCACATAATACCAGAGAAAGGGACAAAAATCCACTTGGCCATGCAGAAATCAACGCCATTTATAACGCAGCAAAACATGTAGGTGACTGGCGGCTTTCCGGCTGCGATTTGTATGTAACGCTTGAGCCTTGCACAATGTGCGCCGGTGCAATTCTCTCTTCCAGAATCGAGAACGTTTTTTTCGGTGCCTTTGATAAAAAAGAAGGTGCCGCCGGCTCGCACACCAATCTTCTTTATCCTAACGTCAATGTTTACGGAGGAATAATGATTGAAGAATGTGTGCGCCTTCTGGACACCTTCTTTAAGCACTTGCGCTCGAATTAATTATCACATCCATTATGTACCACTCATTATCCAAGTACGCCAGATAGAATGTAAAATTGGACGGGAATGTGAAAACTTCCTTTTCCGTCTTAATAATTATATGATCAAAGGAAATATCGCAGGATATAAAATTTTCATTATACATCTGCAGATTTCCCATTTTCACATTCTCGAACTCATAGCCAATATGGTCGGTATACATCCACTGCTGTGTTTCAAGATCCTTGTATACCACATAAACCTGCGTGTCAGTTTTCAACACTTTTGACAGCTGCGCCATCTTCAGGTCATTGGCAACAAACTTTGCGTGCATGAAAGCCCTTTCCTCAACTATTGGGTAGTACTCTTGTGCAACGTTCTCGGGCACCTGGAATCCCGCCACTGCTTTTTCATTATCCGTTTTTGTCGTAACTTCAAATCCATCATTGTTCTTTACAACCACCTCAGGGACAATCCCGAGTACCGCAACCTCATATCTGTCATATGTAGGCTTTTCAACATATTTTTCAGGGATGTACTTAAGCTCGTCCACTTCCACTCCAGTTTCCTTAAGATACTTCCTATCAAGTTTTTTACCGTTAACATAAACATCAAAACCTTGAGGAGCATCTATTAAATACTTTATCTTCTTAAGGCAAACAGTATCGTTCTCTTCCTCAAGAAGCATGTCCCTGTCCTTCTCATCCCTGACACAGTACTCAAAATCATTGAGTATTCCGTCTACGGCATACTTGTTGAGTGTTACTCCCTCCACATCGGATTCAACAGTGTCGGTTATGAAAGAAGAATCAACCTTCTTGTCATTTATGTAAACCGCATTGTCTTCAGGTACAAGGAAAGTAACTTTCTTGTACGAAACACGAAGTTCGTCCCCAAGAACAAGAGGCACTTCTCTGCCGTCATAGTCGCAGACCCTTACATGGCTTTCTCTTAGCAGACCCAATATGCTATAGTGCTCAAAAACCTTATCCTTGTCCTGCATGCAGAAAAGATTCTCAAAACCGGCATCTTCCTCGCCAATCTCGTGGTCCACCCACTTTTTTGATACCTCAATGTCATTAAGGTACACTGTAAATCCTTTAGGAACCTTTATATCTATTCCAATCTCTGTATTCAAAAGCAAATGAGAAACCGTGTAGCCCTTTTTTTGTTTTTTCAAATTTACTGTCAAAACCGCTTTCTCATCCGCATATATGGAGAACCTCTCACCGGTTCTGGAGTACATTTTTTTATAAGTCAACTTCTTTACATCCTTGAAATTCTCTTCAAGGTAATTTATCACGTTTTCCTTATCTTCGAAATCAGTGATATAGAAATCATAGCGGCTGACAAAATCATTAAAATCACCCGCTTTAATTTCTTTTACCAGTTCATCCATTCTGCCAACCGGCAGACCTTCCTGATAATCCTTGAGCCAGTCCCATAAATAGATCAGCGAGACACATATGAAAAAAACAAGGACACCGATTACTATCAATAATATTCTATAAAACAAAGGAATCTTTCTCATTTCTTACTCCTGTTCATCATCCACTCTTGAGACAAGTATGGCTGTTGCCATGCGCCTTGGCTGGTACAAGGAAGCACGGGTGGTTATGATTTCGTTCTCATAAACCATATATGAGGAGGACCCTCCGTCCAGATTGGCGGCATTCACCGCTCCAAAATCCAGCATTATGTCAATCAAATCCGTATATGTAGCCCCAAGACTGTTAGCCTGCCTTCCATCCACCACAAGAAGCAAAACAGCTCCATCCGCCCTTTGTCCGATTGCAGTTCTGGGGTTGTATCCACCGCCGGTGCCCTTTATCTCACAAGGCTCGCCATTAACAATGAGAATAGGTCCGAAAGTTACAGCGTCCCTTATTCCCTTGTCCATTGCCTGTCTGGGTGTCATGTATCCTACATTTAATATGTTGTTGTTGTCAAAGCCGATTACCTCGTAATATTTGTCCATTTCACCCCACATAAGTTTGCCTTTTGATATAACTATTCCAATGGGGATGCCGCCGTTTCCTCTTCCGTTTGTATCCTCAAAACCTCCACCATTGACAGCACCAATAGCATTGTCCCTTATGGCCATGTCAATGACTCTTACTCCTTCCTTGTCTTTCCCATAGGCAGTAGGTGTGCCTACATAGACTCTTGAAGGATCGTATACAATCATCATTTTCCCTTTGTAGGTTTTACCGGATACGTCAACAATCTCTATTTTGTTCTTGTCAAATTTGGGGTTGTCTTCATCGTTGTCATCGTCATCATTGTCATCATTCCAGTCGGGAATTTTGATTAAGTCAGGATTTGTGGCAACGTCAGTTGGAACAACGGAATTATCTTGAATGATTCTGTCAATTTCTTCTTTTGGCAAAAACCATGTTGCAAGAAAATGACCTGCACTCGTTTCCATTGCGGAAAGAACCAGCAAATCGCGTGCAGCTTCGGAAGGACCATAGTGAATTATACTTAATGCTCCCACAAGACCCAAAACAATTACCAATAATACAGAAAAAAAGGCAATAACAACTCTTAGTATTATTGTTTTGGGCTTCAGTTTGGGTTTCATATGTACGTTATCCGACATTTTCCCACCACTTTCAAAAATAATATAAAAAGCTCAAAAATATCCTTTCTGAGCTTCTTATTTTGTGGTGACCCCTACGAGAATCGAACTCGTGTCTCCGCCGTGAAAGGGCGGTGTCTTAACCTCTTGACCAAGGGGCCATAAATATTAAGTTTGCTGGTAGCGGCGGTGGGATTTGAACCTACGACCTACCGGGTATGAACCGGGTGCTCTAGCCACTGAGCTACGCCGCCGTGTTTTGTGCTCCAGCGGTGCTGAGCACTTGTTCATTATACCATGTAATAATTATTTGTCAACACCCAATTTTAATTTTTTACGCATCCTAATTTTAAATTATTTGTAACATCACTATATGCGCTTAACAATTATCTTTAGTACGAAAACCACCATTATCAAAACCACCACTATGACCGCAGCGTAAAGAACCTTTTTCCCAATATTATTATCTCCACCATTCTCCGGGGTATTGGTTGGTTTATCTGTCTTTTCCGGAGTAGAAGTTTCAGTAACTTTTGGCGTAGGTGTCACGGTAGGCTCAGGTGTTGTCGGCACCGGCGTTTCATCCACGTGAGGTTCCACGTTTTCAAAGAAGTCATTTTTAAGCACATCCTCTCCCACAGTGGATCGATACAATCCATATTCACAGGGGCTGTACTCCGCTATATCGCTGGCCTTGTTTCTTTCTTTTCCGTTGTATACGCCCATAAACCATTTTGTAAACCAGGTCCAGTGTTGTGACTTGTGTTCATTGTATCCAAGTTTTGAAACTTCATAAGCAGTAAGTCCACCAAACTTTGAAAGAGGCACATCCCAGTCCATTACAATTCTATTCTCTTCCCACAGGTGAAGATACGTTTTTGGCACATCCCAAAGCCCATACTTGTCATACGTCTCCTTGTGATATTCAGGGTCATTGGAAAGTTCAAGAGCTTTCATAAGAGTGAACGCATTTACCATATGGGCCCCATGTTTGTACTCACCATTTATGTCATGTCCAACAATAACTTTTGGTTTGAACCTTCTGATATTCTCCACATGAAACCTCGTTACTTCTTCTTCATCGTACAGAATTAGAGCTCTTTTAAGTACAGTCTCCACATCCTCTCCCTTTTGCCCTAAAGAACCTGCCAGATCAGGAAAATCAGATATTACAGGATAGTGCCTTATCCCCACCACCCAAAGACCATTCAAAAGCTCATGAGGCCTTGACTGCGTATCGTTATGGTTGGTCATATACACAACTTGGACTTTGAGACCTCTTTCCACAGCGTAATATGGAAGGACTCCTGCGAAAAACAAATGCTCGTCATCAGCATGGGTAGACAAAAGAAGAAGGTCCGCCTTATCATGAGATTCTTCCCAAACCTGCACCCAATTGGGCAAAATTCCTTCTCCAAACACATATATTTCACAAATCCTTGCACTTTCAGAAAGAGTAATCTTTAATTTCTTTGTATTTTCAACTTCTACAAATTCATGCAAAAATTCCTTCTCCCCATATGTGTAGGTATTGCCATCTGATTCCATTGTCCATATCGGCGCCTTCTTGTCCCATATTATGTATATGCCAGCAATTTCTTCTTCGCACTCAATCTCAAACACGGTACCGCTTTGATACCATTCAGAGCCATACTGGCTTCCATCTACAATTACATCAACAGATTGGCCACCAGATACCTTAATGTCGCACATCGAGGTAAGGTTCTTGCTTTCTGCTTCCTCACTGTTTGAAACAAACAGACACATGACTGCCAAAAGAATTGCAAAAGACAAACAGATACGTTTCATTCGAACCTCCATAAAAAAGAACCGGAGGTTTTTAATCACTCCGGTTTGTTTTTGTTACTTTTTTTTCATTGCTTCCATGGTCTTCTTGGCAATAGCTTCTGCATTCAGACCGTATTTTTCAAGCAGAGCAGCAGGTGTGCCAGACTTGCCAAACTTGTCTTCAACACCAATTCTCAGAACTCTGCAAGGATAGTTCTCGGAAAGCGCCTCGCACACTGCGCTGCCAAGGCCGCCTACAATGTTGTGCTCTTCAACAGTTACAACAAATCCGGTTTCTTTTGCTGCTTTAACAAGAATATCCTTGTCGACAGGCTTGATTGTGTGCATGTCGATTACTCTTGCATTGATTCCATTCTCCTCAAGAATCTTAGCTGCTGCCAAGGATTCCTGAACCATGAGTCCTGTCGCCACCAAAGTTACGTCATTTCCTTCCCTAACTTCAATGCCTTTACCAATTTCAAACTCAAAATTGTCAGGATCATGAACAGCCTCTACAGCAAGTCTTCCAAGCCTTATATATACAGGGCCGTCATGCTCAATAGCCGCCTTGATTGCACGGTTTGTTTCTATCTCGTCACAGGGGCTAAGTACTACCATGTTTGGAAGAGATCTCATTACTCCCAAGTCTTCAACGCACTGATGGGATGCTCCGTCTTCTCCAACAGTAAGACCTGCATGGGTTGCCGCCACCTTTACATTCAATTTGGGATAGCAGATGGAGTTTCTAATCTGCTCACACGCTCTTTCCGATGCAAAGATTGCAAATGTGCTGGCAAACACTACTTTGCCTGTGGATGCAAGACCTGCTGCAACGCACATAAGGTTGCCTTCTGCAATTCCCATGTTGAAATGTCTTTCAGGATAAACCTGTCTAAATGTATCTGTTTTAGTTGACTTTGAAAGGTCGGCATCAAGAACAATAATTCTCTCATCCGCACCGTACTGAGCCAACGCCTTGCCATATGCTTCTCTAGTCGCTACTTTTGCCATATTCTTAAGCCTCCAATCCTGCCAGGTATTCGTCCAATTCAGCTATAGCTTTGTCTCTCTGCTCCTGGTTAGGCGCAGTTCCATGCCAGCTGTAGTCGTTCTCCATAAAAGAAACACCCTTACCTTTAATACAATGGCATACGCACATTGTAGGTTGTCCTTTTACTGTTTTAGCCTTTTCAATAGCTGCCTTGATTTCAGCGTGGTCATGTCCGTCTTCCACAACAATAACATTCCAGCCGAATGCCTTGAACTTGTCAGCTATAGGTTCAGGATTCATTACATCTGTAATATTTCCATCTATCTGCAGACCGTTGTAATCAACAAAAGCGGTCAAATTATCGAGTTTGTAATGAGCTGCAGCCATAGCCGCTTCCCAAACTTGTCCTTCCTGAAGTTCACCATCACCCAATATTGAGTAAACCCTGTAATCCTTGTTGTCAATTTTGCCTGCCAGCGCCATTCCTACTGCTGTTGAAATGCCCTGTCCAAGAGAACCAGTGGACATGTCAACACCTGGAACATAGCTCATGCTTGGGTGACCCTCGAGATAACTGTCAATTTTACGGAAGGTCTTCAAATCTTCTTCAGGTAAAAATCCTTTCAATGCAATTGTTGCATAAAGTGCAGGTGCGCAGTGACCTTTTGACAAAACAAAACGGTCTCTGTCCGCCCACCTCGGATCTTTTGGATTGACCCTCATTTCATCAAAATACAGTACTGTCAATATATCGGTACATGATAATGAACCACCTGGATGACCTGACTTTGCAGAAAACACTTGCTCAATTATATGTTTTCTGATTCTGGTCGCTGTCTTTTTTAGCTCCAGCGCTTTTTGCTTGTCCATATACTACACTCCTTCATAAATAATTTATTTCATATATTTCTCTTCTATGTCGGAAATCATGCCAACTCTTCTTGCATGACGTCCACCCTCATATTCAGCATTAAACCACTCGTCAACAATCATTTTCGCAAGTTCGGATCCAACAACTCTAGCTCCTATGCACAGAACATTTGAATCGTTGTGCATTTTCGAAAGCTTTGCAGAGAATGGCTCTGAACAACAACAAGCCCTTATCCCTTTTACCTTGTTGGCTGCAATGGATACCCCAACTCCGGTTCCGCAAATCAGGATTCCCGCTTCGCATTCGCCGGAAGCAACACTCTTTGCCAATTCCTCCGCAATCAAGGGATAGTCACTGGCGCTTCTTGACTGTGTGCCAAAATCTTTAACCTCAACACCCTTTTCCTCCAGATGCTTTTTTATTATTTCTTTCAAATCAACTCCGGTATGGTCGTTCCCTATAGCGTACACCAAACACACCTCCTTAAACTAATTCACCAGGCATTATGTTCAAAAACCATGCCAATTAAAAATTATACACTTTATTTAACTAAAAATCCAGTGTTAAATCCAAATCATGTAACACCAATATATTTTAACACATCCTGGCGTTTTTGGGAAATTAAAAAAAGAAGGGAGGCGATCCCCTTCTTCTATATTAAAGCTCTTTCATATCAATATATCTATGACTTAACAACTTCAAGCGTCACTTCCACATTGCCCCTTGTCGCCTTTGAGTATGGGCAAATCTCATGCGCAAGTTTTACGTACTTCTCAGCCTCTTCCTTGCCGATTCCCTTGACGCTGGCCTGCAAATGCACGGCAATCTTGAAGCCATTATCCTCAGGATCTTCCAAAAGTGAAACGGAAGCAGCCACCTGTGTTGATTCAAACCTTACCCTGTTCTTTCGAAGCACCAGTTCCAAAGCTCCGTTGAAGCAGGAACTGTAGCCTGCTGCAAAAAGCTGCTCCGGATTAGTAGCATCAGGATCCTTGCCACCCATCTCAACCGGCGTGGCAACATTTACTTCGAATTTACCGTCCGATGAATAAGCCTTGCCGCTTCTACCACCTGTATTCGTAACAACTGCAGTATATAATACTTTCATGTCGTTCTCCTCCTTTTTCATGCTATAACCTATTATACCATAGTTTTCTGAAAAATTAGATTCATCTAACAATTTTTTTATTTCACAAATTCATTATTATCACAACCACCAAATAGAACACAAACAATATCAGACTTGAGGCAATCAAGAGTTTTGGCATAATTTTCTTCTCCGCAGTCCCAACAAATGCAAACGTAAAGAAAAGGTTAATCGGCAATATGCCCAGAATACTTAATTTCGATATCAATCCCGCCAAGGCATAAGACATGGTCATATTGGTTACTATTGAAGGAAAAACGGTAAGATACAGACAGACAGAAAAGAGATGCGCAAGATGGAAAAGGACAAGATGTCTGTACTTGAAACCAGGGATGCATTTCCTTAACACAAAAAAGCATCCTGCATGCAGGCCAAAGAAGCCAAAAGCTGCAAGACCAATCAGTATGCGAAAATCAATTTCCTCATTTTTCTCCAGAAGCCCAAGGTCCCACAATACATCATTTCTAATGCTTGAAGGAAGATACCATGTAATATCCTTTGCAAAATCAAGGTCAACATCATACCTCAGAGTTATATTTTTGTTTGTTACCCTTTCAAGTGTCCTCCCACCATCCAGATAGAATGAAACAGAGTCTATAGGCACCAAAATTGCCTTGTCCCCAAGTTCTACCTCTAAGCTTTCTTCAACGTCTATTGTCAGTTCGATTTCATCAGGAGAAGGAAAAGTTGATCTTGCCTCCTTTTTCCCTTCTGAATACACCACCTTCTTTATTCTGTCAATCATCGATATGTAAATCTCATGCAGTTTTAGATCTTCAATATCATAAGGCGAGGATTCCTCCCGGTTACCTCTTTCATCATATTTATACATGGTACCATCGTAGTAAAAGAACTTTTCCTTTTCAGTGATATCTTTATATAGAACAAGATTATCAAGCCGGAATATCTCAATATATTGCTCGTCATTTCCAAAGTATAAATAATACCTGCTGCTTTCCTTGTTCTGTTCCAGTTCTTTTAATACGACACTTTCAGCTTTCACTACTTCTTTTCCTGTAAGTTTAAGCTCTCTACCACACCCGCATAGAAATAACGATATGAGTGCAAGCAGGATTATACATATCTTTTTCATAATATTCCCTCGTTCTTAGTCAAATTAGATAAATAATATATGTTAATACATTATCTGTCAACCGAATATTGATGTATTTGAAAATGTCTTGATTTTGTTCCCCAGAATACCAATATTGCTTTCCTTTTTTTTTGGTGTTAAAATATGCTCAAAATATTGCATAAGGATGTATTTGATTGAACATCAAACGTATAAGAAACAGTAATTTTTTCAGAATATTCAACCTAAAAGATGACCTGGCCAAAGGAAGGACATCCATGCTTGTTTCAAGCATCATTGTCACCAGCAACACCTTCCTGACGGCGGGTATTTTTCATACTGCTTTCCTTATTGCAAACGACATCGACATTGTAAAGGTGGGTATTATCTCTTTCATCCCCTTTTTAGCCAACACCTTCAGTATTTTCTCACCCTTTATCCTGGAGAGATTCGAAAGAAGAAAAGGCATCCTCACCTTAGGCCGCCTTTTGTATTACACGTTGTATATACTGGGAGTTACCCTTCTTCCACTGGTTGTAAAGGAGCAGAACGCAAAGGTAATATCTTTTGCCGTTATTGTATTTGTCTCAAATGTCATAAACGCCCTTACAGTAACAGGATACGCAGCCTGGCATGTAAACTTCATACCCAACAAGGTAAGAGCCGACTACATAAGCTATATGCAAACTTTGTCGTACGTGTTTACAGGCATTGTATTAATTGCATCCAGTCTGATTGCCGACAAGTTAAGAGGATCTGCATATGAAAATACAGTATTGTTTTCAATACGTATTTTTGCATACATAATTGCCATTGTGGATGTGGCTGTACTTTCGCTTCCAAAAGAGTTTCCTTATGCAAAGAAAGCAAAAATAAAGCTCAAGAATGTATTTGCGCTGCCTTTTTCATACAAACCTTTCATCTACACGATGCTGATAACTTTTTCCTGGACCTTTGTCCAGAACCTTACATATTCCCTGCTCGACTATTATCTCCTCAACGATGTAGGAGTTGAATACATATTTATTAATGCGATAAATGCAGGCTATGCCATATTCCTGCTGGTATTCTCAAGATTCTGGAAGAGATTTCTGGCAAAACACAGCTGGTTCAAAACCTTTGGCATTGCTGCCATAATGTACTCTCCCACCACCTTTTTATACTCCTTTGCAACAAAAGCAACATATATCCCAATAATGCTGGTAGTAAGGCTGTCACAACACTTTATAGGAGTTGGACTTAACCTCACTTTTGCCAACATGGTGTATGTTAACCTTCCCGAAGAGGACAGGACAAACTACACCTCCTTTCATCAGTTTGGAGCAAACCTGTCAGCCTTTTTAGGGATGCTAACCGGCACCACTTTCGTTGCAGTAACAAAAAACTTCGTTATTAACTTAGGTAACTTTGGCTTTACCAGCGTACAGCAGTTGCTTGTGATTCAATCAATCTGCCAGTTGCTGGTAGCTCTAATGGTATTAAAGCTTTTGCCAAAGGTTGAAGTTAATAACGAAGATTAGTTAATCTTTCGACTCTTTAATTATTCTGCCATCTTTCAAATACAAAAGTCTTTGGTTGGAACTGCCCCTGAACATAAGATTCAGGCTTTTCTTTTCAATCACAAACGGACCGTCCACCAGGATGTCGGTTAGTTGAAGAAGTTTCCTTCTTGCTTCATTTACCTCTTCACTTTCATCCACACCTTCTGATATTTCCTCGTAGGTAAACCCCGTATAAGTCATCACCTCAAGACCTCTTTCCCTGGCACCTTTTGCGATCTCGCAACAAGCATCAGGCTGTAGGAAAGGCTCTCCCCCCGACAGGGTTATACCGTCGAGGAGAGGATTTTCATCCAGCATTTTCAGAATCTTGTCTATTTCAACAATTTTACCTCCATCCAAATCCCAGGTTTCTTCATTGTGGCATCCCTTGCAGTGCCTTTTGCAACCTTGGGTGAAGACAACAAACCTGAATCCAGGACCGTCCACAATAGACTCTTCTATGATTCCTGCTATGCGTATGTATCTATTTTCTTGTGACGTCATGTTTAACCCTGTCCCTTACTTCTGCACGCTTCGCATCATTAAACCTGTCAAGAGTTCCTACGAGATATCCTGTAATTCTCCTTATTCTCTCCACAGGCACCGTGTCGTCCGTGCATTCCCTATCGCACTTTGGACAAGTGTCGTTAATTATTCCTGTATAGCCGCATACCGGATCTCTGTCAACAGGATGATTGATGCTGCCATACCCAATGCCCGCCTCATGCATTGCACGGATGATCTTCATAAAAGCAGCCAGGTTTTTGGATGGATCACCGTCCAGCTCCACATACGTTATATGGCCTGCATTTGTAAGCTCGTGGTATGGAGCTTCAACCTGTATCTTTTTAAGTGCATTTATTTTGTAATATACAGGAACATGGAAACTGTTTGTATAGTATTCCTTGTCGGTAATTCCTTCAATAACTCCGTATCTCTTTCTGTCCATTCTCACAAACCTTCCAGAAAGACCTTCCGCAGGGGTGGCAAGGAGCGTAAAATTCATCTTTCTCTTCTGGCTTTCCGCATCCACTCTGTTTCTCATGTGCCTAATAATCTTAAGGCCAAGTTCCTGAGCTTCTTCGGATTCTCCGTGATGTTTTCCAATAAGAGCAACCAAAGTCTCGGCAAGTCCTATGAAGCCTACCGAGAGGGTTCCGTGCTTAAGCACTTCCCTTATCTCGTCTTCATTGGAAAGCTTCTCACTATCAAGCCATACACCCTGACCCATAAGGAAGGGGAAGTTCTTAACCTTTTTCCTTGCCTGTATTTCAAACCTCTCCATAAGCTGATCTATTACCAGATTCATCAATCTGTCAAGGGAGGCAAAGAACTTGTCAACATCACCCTTTGCTTCTATTGCAAGTCTTGGCAGGTTTATGGAGGTAAAGCTAAGATTTCCTCTGCGGGCTGAAATCTCCCTTTCAGGGTCATGCACATTTCCAAGGACTCTTGTTCTGCATCCCATATATGCAACTTCCGTCTCATAATTTCCAGGCTTATAATATTTGATATTGAAAGGAGCGTCCTGGAACGCAAAATTCGGGAACAGCCTTTTTGCACTTACTCTGCAAGCCAGTTCAAACAGATCGTAACTTGGATCCTGCGGGTTGTAGTTGATGCCATCCTTCACTCTGAAAATATGAATCGGGAAGATGGCGGTCTCACCGTTGCCAAGACCGGCTTCTGTTGCCAGCAATACGTTTTTAATAACCATTCTGCCTTCCGGACTTGTGTCAAGTCCATAGTTGATTGAGCTGAACGGGGTTTGCGCACCTGCACGGCTGTTCATGGTATTCAAGTTGTGAATGAGAGCCTCCATGGCCTGGTAGGTGGCATTGTCCGTCTCTTCATGTGCTTTTCTTGATGCGAACCTCTGACATCTTGCAATCTCGTCAACTGTAAACAGACCGTACTTGTCCAGAGCATTTGTAAGGTATTTCTGCTCCGCCTCAAAATATGCCGGATTCGTCTCAAGAGATGGGAACAGCCCCGTTTCCTTTCTTATACTCTCTACACATTCGCGCATAATCGGCTCTGTATCCACCACATTGTCAAGGCTGAGAAGAAGCTCCAAAGACCTAACCATGTTTGCCCTGTACCTCTTCATGTAAGTCTTCCTGACACCGTCCGCCATTCCATAGTCAAAGTTTACTATGGACTGTCCGCCATGCTGGTCGTTCTGATTGGACTGAATTGCAATGCATGCAAGCGCTGCATAGGACTGAATATCGTTTGGAGTCCTTAAGTGACCATGTCCCGTGCTGAATCCATTATCAAACATTGTAATAAGGTCTATCTGACAGCAGGTGGTGGTCAAGGTCAGAAAATCAAGGTCGTGAATATGTATGTCCCCATCCTTGTGAGCCTGGGAATGCTCGGGCTTTAGAACAAAAAGCTCATAAAAATGCTTTGCTCCTTCGGAACCGTACTTCAACATGGTTCCCATGGCAGTATCTCCGTCTATGTTTGCATTCTCCCTCTTCACATCATTCTCTTTTGCCTCTTTGAACGTAAGGTCGGCAAAAGTGTTCATGAGCCTGTTGTTCATCTCCCTTATTCTTGTACGCTCCGCCCTGTACAGAATATATTTCTTGGCTATTTCCACATAACCTTTATCCATCAGGACGTACTCAACCTTGTCCTGTATGAACTCAACAGTAGGCGTATCACCGTTTACTTCTTTATCAATTATATCTACAACACCGGTTGCAAGCTCAAAAGCTTTTTCATAGGAAATGGGATTTGTAGAAGCCTGACCCGCTTTATATATCGCGTTGATGATTTTTTCTATGTTAAAAGGTACTTCTCTTCCGTCCCTCTTTTTAATTATAGTCAGCATAAGCAAGCTCCTTTCCATATTTTGTGTTTAACTATACTAGCATATACAATATATTGTGTCAATACTTTTAACAGAAATTAATTTGTTAATTTTCCAACCGGCAACACATCATGTCTTCCAGTAACTTTGTTCTTTCCGGAATAGTCAAAAACATAAAACTCTTCTCCGACAAATCTGACAGAATTGACAAAAGACTTGTCCATATTAGCATCCTTTGACAACTTCCTACCCTTCCACAAATACTGAAGACTCTTTGGGGGATAATTGGATGAATCCGATGCATGGTAGTCAAACAGCATCAGGTGCGCAAACTCATCCTTTTTGTCCGGCATGTTCAGAATCACAAACTCAAAAAGAATGTCATACAACTCCCTTGACGAAATGCTCCTGAAAAGGTTGTTTGTCTTTTCAAAATACTCAGCAATCATCTCATACATGTCAAAAGGAGTATCAAAATATTCGATTAGGTTTCTAAGTGTTTTATAGAACCTGCCTGAATTGTAATACTTTTCGAGTATGAACTCAACCCTTTTCA